>JBMYXW010000766.1:0-2198 GCA_049608825.1 Chitinophagales bacterium | reverse complement strand
ATTGCAACAACAAAACAAGCTCCCCATTTTCCAACAAATCAAAAGCCACCTGCAAATCCCCATCAAAAACCTCAAAGCCCAATTCCTTCAATTTCTCCATGATTGGAGCATCTGCAAGCCGTTTATGCACAGGCACATCCACAAACACCTTCCCTCCAATCGGCAAACGAGTATAAGCCGCCAATTGTGCCTTGTAAAACGCCAAACCTAAATCCGCACTTATTGAAGGGAAAAACCACCTCCTTAACCGCCCATCTTTGTTGGGAAAATTCACTATTTATTCCCCCTTTGAAGGGGGTAAGGGGGATGTTCGTGGACAATGAGGATGTTTGTGATATTTGACCAACCCCCAAATCCACCACCTTCTTCCCCAAAACCACTTCCGTAGCCAATTTCCCCCACGGAATCCCCGTCGCCTTACTCACAAAAGGAACAGTCCTTGAAGCCCTCGGATTCACCTCAATAATGTACAATTCCTCCTCCTTCACCGCAAACTGAATATTCATCAAACCAATGATTTTCAGATTTTTTGCCAATTGTTTGGTAGCCGTTTTGATTTGTGCCAACATATCCGAGGAAATAGAATAAGTTGGCAAGACACAAGCCGAATCCCCCGAATGAATCCCCGTAGGTTCGACATGCTCCATAATTGCTGCAATCACACAATCCTCGCCATCTCCCAAAGCATCCACATCAATCTCCACTGCATCCTCCAAAAACGATTCGACCAAAATAGGGTAGGTTGCGCCCTGTTGTTGAATGTATTTTTCGAGCGCAGCATCCTTGTAAATCACCTTCATTCTTGCCCCACCCAACACATGCGAAGGGCGCACAATCACAGGATAACCCAATTCCACCACCGCCTGTTTCATCTCCTCAAAAGAGTACGCAATCCGATTCACAGGCTGCCTAATTTGGAGCTTTTGACAAAGGGCTTGAAATTCGTCTCGGTCTTCCGCTTGGTGAATACTTTCAGGACTTGTCCCCAGCACATTCACCCCAGCAGCAGCCAACCTTGAAGCCAAATTCAAAGGCGTTTGCCCCCCAAATTGCAGAATAATCCCTTCGGGTTGTTCCTTCTCATAAATGTTCATGACATCCTCAAAGGTAATCGGCTCAAAATACAATTTGTCCGACACGTCAAAATCTGTAGAAACCGTTTCGGGATTGGAGTTCACCATAATCACCTCATAGCCGGCCGCTTTCGATGCAATCGCCGCATGAACACAACAATAGTCAAACTCGATTCCCTGCCCAATTCGATTCGGACCACTCCCAATCACTATCACCTTTTTCTTGTCCGTCACCACCGATTCGTCTTCATCTTCATAAGTCGAATAATAGTAAGGCGTATAAGCTTCAAACTCTCCTGCACAGGTATCCACCAATTTGTAGGTAGGAATAATACCTTGTTTTTTGCGGAGGTTTCGGATTTGGGCTTCGGTCGTTTGGAGGAAATTGGAAATTTGTAGGTCGGAAAATCCGAGTTGTTTGAGTTCTCGGAGTGTGTAACCCGCCCCCACCTCCCAAGAGGGGAGTTTTACGTCATTCTTTTGAATGGACTTTATTTTTACGCTCTCTTTAACCATTGTGCCATTTCCTACCTCTAATTCCCTCCCTTCACCTTCATCAAAGATGAAAGAAAAACTCCCTTCCTCAGAAAGTCCCCCTCCTTTGGAGGGGTTAGGGGAGGTCAACTGCTTCACCTGATACAAAAACCACCTATCAATCTTCGTCCAATCATACACCTCCTCCAAACTCACCCCACGCTCAAATGCCTCAAAAATATACCACAACCGTTCCGAATTCGGACGCTTCAATTTGTCCTCCAACACCTCCATAAACTCGCCACCAATTAAATTCCCCCTTTGAAGGGGGCAAGGGGGATGTTCAGGCGACGTTTCCACCACAAGCTCCATCGACCGCATTCCCTTCTGCAAAGCCTCCTTAAAAGTTCGCCCAATCGCCATAATCTCACCCACCGCCTTCATTGCAGTACCCAAAGTCGTGTCCGCTTCTGGAAATTTATCAAAATTGAAGCGAGGGATTTTGACCACACAATAGTCAATCGAAGGCTCAAAACAAGCATTTTTTCGGGTAATGTCATTCTCCAATTCATCCAAAGTATAACCCACCGCCAATTTTGCAGTACCCAAAGTCGTGTCCGCTTCTGGAAATTTATCAAAATTGAAGCGAGG
>JBMYXW010000765.1:0-2202 GCA_049608825.1 Chitinophagales bacterium | reverse complement strand
ATGTAATGGGGAAGAAATCTCCCGAATCATTTAATTTTGTCCTTAAAAAATGAAGCGTAGTCGTTTTACCGTATTGTCGAGGGCGGTTAATCGTGAAATACTCTCCAAACTCAATTAAGTCCATGATTTTTTCTAATTTCTTAGAATTATCCATCATGTAATGCTTATCAGGATAGCAAACGCCTGTTATATTAAATTTTTTCATTGTCTGTTGAGATTTATTCTCACGAAAATACACATTTATATTTCATTTAGAAATATTTTAGTTTGCCTACAAACTCGCTTCACTTAACTGCCGATACATTCCATCCTTCAAAACAGCCAGTTCTTCGTGTGAACCTTTTTCAACGATTTCACCTCCTTCCAAAACATAGATACAATCCACTTCTCGAATTGTAGTTAAGCGATGGGCAATGATAATCGTTGTGCGGTTTTTCATCAATTCGTTGAGAGCAGCCTGCACCAAACTTTCGGACTCGGTATCCAAAGAACTTGTAGCTTCGTCCAAAATCAAAATGGAAGGGTCTTTCAAAATCGCCCGAGCAATAGCGATTCTTTGACGTTGACCACCAGAGAGTTTTACACCTCTTTCGCCGACCAAAGTATCGAAGGTTTCAGGAAAACTTTCGATAAATTCAAGCGCATTGGCTTTTTTTGCAGCTTGGTAAATTGCATCCTCACTTGCAGCAGGATTGCCGTAGGCGATGTTGTCTCGAATCGAACCTCCAAACAACATCACCTCTTGCGGCACCATCCCAATGTTTTGGCGAAAATGACTCATTTCATAAGATTCCACATTTTTGCCATCCACCAAAATGCGCCCACTATCAACTTCATAAAATCGAAGCAACAACTGTATAATCGTAGATTTTCCTGCCCCACTGTGCCCCACCAAAGCGATTTTTGAACCTTGAGGAATGTGCAGCGAAATGTTTTTGAGTACTCGAATATCTTTTCGGGTAGGATAATGGAATTTTACGTTTTCAAAACGAATATCCCCATCAATTACTTCTTGAATTGTATTAAGTGATTCTTTTTGAGGATTTTGAATCGTCACTTCTGACTCTTCCTTCAAAATCTCCGAAAGACGTTCAGAAGAACCAATCGACTTTTGAATATTGCCGTACAAATCGCCCATACCGCCCATTGCTGCGCCAATGAAAAAGGTATAAAGGACGAAGCGCACCAACTCACCAATCGTCATTGCACCTGCTTCTACCAATAGTGCGCCTTGCCACAGCACTATCACAATCCCCCCAAAAACAGCCGAAATCAAAAACGATACAAATGCACCTCTGTATTTTGCAGTGGTCAATGCCAAATCTACTACTTTGGCTATGGACTTATTGTAGCGAATCTGCTCAAACCATTCGTTGGTAAATGCTTTCACGACACTGATTGCCTGCAAAGATTCTTCCACCACCACATTGGATTCTGCCAAAGCATCTTGCGTTTGGCGAGAGAGTTTGCGGATATAACGCCCAAAAAACATGGCTGCAAAAATGGCAACGGGAAAAGTCGACAACATCCAAAGTGTCAGCTTAATCGAAGTCATCGCAATGATGCCAATACCGATAATAAGGGTGGCTATTTGCCGCAAAAATTCTGCGAGGTGAATAGAAAGGGTATTTTGAAGTTGGGTCACATCTGCAGTCATTCGACTGGTTAATTCGCCTACTCTTCGGCTTTCAAAAAAAGGAATATTCAGTGATATAAGCTTGGCATACAAATCTTTGCGGATGTCAGCCATTGCTTTTTCACTCACAATCGCAAACAGGAATATTCGAAAATAGGAAAAAACACCTTGTGCAATCAATACAACCAAAAGCCCCAAAGCGATTTGATTGATACTCCAAATCTTTGCTCCACTTTCTCCGCTCAAAGAGGCATCTGCCAACATGCTGGCAATGTAAGGAAATGCCAAAGAGGTAGCGGTGGATAAAACCAAGAAAATCAGTCCAATTCCAAAAACAAATTTGTAGGGAAGCGTATATTGAAAAATACCCATTAAGTGCTTAAAGCCTTCTTTGTTGATGCTTTTTTTTGGTAAATCTTCGTTTTTGTTTCGTCGGCGACGACTCATAGAGAGGGTATTTAAATTTTAGACTGCTTAATTTGTAGCGGTCTATAAAAACTGCAAAAGTAATTCAAATTTGCTTCTTAAACAGTTCACCCCTTACATTGTTTTTTAAATTATTGTTA
>JBMYXW010000764.1:242-2207 GCA_049608825.1 Chitinophagales bacterium | reverse complement strand
ACAATTAGAATATGAGTGAGCAAATAGAAAGAATCAAATGTTTGATATTGGGAACAGGCCCTGCAGGTTATACGGCTGCAATCTATGCGGCAAGGGCTGACCTCAAACCTGTTATCTATACAGGACCATTACAAGGTGGTCAATTGATGGAAACAACAGATGTAGAAAACTATCCTGGTTATCCTGATGGTGTTGGAGGAATTCCGATGATGGATGACTTCAAAAAACAAGCAGAGCGTATGGGAACAGAAATTCGCTTTGGTTGGGCAACTTCGGTTGACTTCAATGGTGAATTTCACACGGTCACTATTGATGGTGAGAAAAAGGTAGAGGCAGATACGGTCATCATTGCCACGGGTGCATCTGCTAAATGGCTGGGCTTACCTTCCGAAGAAAAATTGAGAATGAATGGTGGTGGTGTTTCGGCTTGTGCAGTGTGTGATGGTGCTTTCTATCGAGGATTGGACGTAGCAGTAGTAGGTGCTGGAGATACCGCAGCAGAAGAAGCTTTGTATCTTGCCAACCTCTGCCCCAAAGTTCATCTGTTGGTGCGCCGTGATGAAATGCGTGCTTCAAAAGTGATGCGAAAACGAGTGAAAGCCAATAAAAATATCCTCATCCATTGGCATACAGAAACCAAAGAAGTCTTGGGCGAAGAAGAAGTAGAAGGCGTGAAAGTATTCAACAATCAGACAGGCGCAGAATCGGTGATTCCTGTTCAGGGATTTTTCGTGGCAATTGGTCACAAACCCAACACCGACTTTTTGAAAGGTTGGTTGGACATGGATGATTCGGGTTACTTGATTACCAAGTCTGGCAGTACCGAAACGAATGTTGAAGGAGTTTTTGCTTGTGGTGATGCTCAAGACAATATT
This sequence comes from Chitinophagales bacterium, assembly GCA_049608825.1. Taxonomy (GTDB): domain Bacteria; phylum Bacteroidota; class Bacteroidia; order Chitinophagales; family UBA2359; genus JAUHXA01. The sequence goes on along the minus strand of JBMYXW010000764.1, from coordinate 1,332 downwards.
TACCGTCAAGCAGTTACGGCAGCAGGAACAGGTTGTATGGCAGCTTTGGATGCAGAGCGTTATTTGTCTGCCAAAGAATTTGCAGAAGCAGAAGCAGCGGAGACTGTTGAAGTTTAGGATTACTTGGGCAAACTAAAATAAAAGGTCGTGCCTTTCCCAAATTCTGACTCGACCCAAATCGTACCATTGTGACGTTCCACAATTTTTTTGCAGACTGCCAAACCGATACCTGTTCCAGGATATTCTTGTCGGGTGTGAAGACGTTGGAAAATGACAAATATTTTTTGGGAAAACTCGGATTCTATCCCAATGCCATTGTCTTTCACACCCACTTTCCAGTGCGTTTCCTTGTCTTCTGCATAGATTTGAATAACAGGAGAAGAGTGTGTATTCTTGAATTTCAAGGCATTTTCTATCAAGTTTTGGAACAATCGAATAAATTGGGAGCTGTCTATCGTTACTTTGGGTAAGTCAGTTACTTTGATATAAGCCCCTGTTTCTTTGATTTTTGCCTTCAGTGTGTGAAGGACAATTTCTAATAGATTGTTTAGGTCTGCCTCAGCCATAGACCTTTGTTGGGTATTCACACGAGAATAAGCGAGCAAATCATTGATGAGGGTTTGCATACGTTTTGCACCAGATACTGCATAGTCAATAAATTCAATCGCTTCGGAATCCAATTTGTCTTTGTAGCGACGCTCAATCAATTGCAAATAACTGCTGATCATTCTGATGGGTTCTTGAAGGTCATGTGAAGCTGCATAGGCAAATTGTCGGAGATCCTCATTGGAGCGTTTGAGATTGGTTGCGATTTCTTCGAGATAAGTATTGGTTTTTTCCAGTTCCAATTCCGCAATTTTTCGCTCGGTAATGTCTTGACCTACTGCTTGATATTCTATTAGTTTTGAATGGGCATCGTAAATTCCTCGGCAGTTCCATTGTTCCCATTTTACCTTTCCATCAGAAGGTCTCCATTGATGGAGGTAACTCAAAAAAGGAGCGTTTGCACTCAATCCTTTGAGAAGTTGGGAAAAGGATTGGTTTTCTGAATCTACAAACTCTTCAAAATTGAAATCTATCAAATCAATTT
>JBMYXW010000764.1:0-232 GCA_049608825.1 Chitinophagales bacterium | reverse complement strand
CCAAATAATCCAAGAAGGTTTGATTTAAAAAAGTGGGTTTTCCTTCGGGCAGAAAACGACAGATAAACTCAGTTTGATTTTCGAGAATGGCTTGATATCGTGCCTTGCTATTTTGCAGTTCTTGAAGGGCTTCTGTGCGCTCCATTTCGATAGTTTGGGTTTCAAGCAGTTTACCAATTCCCTCTGCCATCATTTCAATAATTTCCTCATCTTGTTTCACAAAGGATTGTGA
>JBMYXW010000763.1:0-2221 GCA_049608825.1 Chitinophagales bacterium | reverse complement strand
GTTGATGATTTTGGGAACTTGAATCTCTTTGGTTTCAGGTTCTTCTAGCGTAGTTTCTGTCTTTGTATCTTCTGTATTTGTAGTTGCTTCGGTATCGTCCTCTACGATTTCGGCATCTTCTATTGCAGTTTCATCTTTTTCAACAGGAACACGCTCTGTTCTTGTACCGAATTGAATATCAACAGGCAAAAAGCGACAATATTTGTTCAATAATTCTTCAATACGTGCCTCTCTCAAATATTCGTCTGCATCTTCTTCAATGTGCAAAATAATATCCGTTCCACGTTCTGCTTTATCGCTTGCTTCAATCGTATATTCAGTCGTTCCGTCACTTGTCCAACGTACAGCTTCTGCGCCTTCTTTGTGCGAAAGGGTATTGATTTCCACCTTATTGGCAACCATGAAAGCCGAGAAAAAACCCAATCCAAAATGCCCAATGATGTTGTCTGCATCTTTACCTTCATACTTTTCGGCAAATTCTTTGGCGCTCGAAAAGGCAATCTGGGTAATGTATTTTTCGACTTCTTCTTGGGTCATTCCAATACCCTTATCACTAATAATCAGTGTTTTGGCATCGGCATCTAATTTTACTTCAATCGTTAAATCTCCCAATTCACCCTTTGCTTCCCCCAACCTCGAAAGTGTCTTCAATTTTTGGGTCGCATCTACGGCATTGGAGACCAATTCTCTCAAAAATATCTCTTGGTCAGAATATAAGTATTTCTTGATAATCGGAAATATATTTTCCGTCTGAACGCTAATCGTACCTGTTTGCATATTGGCTATATTTTGATTTATTATTGGTTTATTAATTAAACAACAAAAGTCTTTGAGACTTTTGTTGTTTTTGAGATATAATTCTATCTCTCGACTCTCTTTTCAAATGTTATGCCACAGCAAATATTGACCTTTTTTACTGACAATTTGGCGTGTGAGAGAGTTTGGAGGGTGTCAGAATGAACTTTGAAGGTTGGGAAAGGAAAAAAACGGCAGAGTTGAGTTTTGAACTGCAAGTAGAAATGATATTGCAAAGCTTATGAGACCTACCTATAATAATTGAAGCATATCTTATCAAATGGATTTATTTTAAAAATCTCCCCCCAAATTATACTATATTTAATAGAAGTGATTTCTTTTTCACTGCCCCTTTTTAGCAATACTAAAAAAATAATTCCGACATTTGAAAAGAGACGTTTATTAAACTTCCGATATTTGGTAAACGCAAATAACGACTTTAACCTGTGAATGTTTCTTAATGAAAGCAAATACCATAAAAATTTTGGTCTCTCTTTTTTGCCTTGTAGGTTTCATTGCTTGCACTGTTTCCAAAGTTTATATCACTGAAAATGGAGTGGTTGTAAATACAGATGTGCTAGATAAAATAATTCCAAAATCCTTTAAGAAAATCTGCAATGAATACTTAAATTATGCACCTGATACCTTGCATCTTGACCACACACCTATGCGCTTCGTAAGAGTTAATTTTCATTTTGTGGACAAGGAGGAAGGAGGCATTAATTTTTCGGGAAAAGAGGGTTTGGAATTTGCCGAGCATATCCTACAAATCTCCAATGAAAAACTATTGAAGAATGCCAAAATGAACTTACCTGCGGGCAATACAACCCCTGTTTTACCGGCTCAATATCAATATGTTTTATCTGGAATTGAAGGAGACACAACAGATAATGGAATCTATTTTCACCAAGACGATGCCCTATTTCAGTCCAATAAGAAAGGAGGCAAATACAGCCATTTTTCAAGAGAACAGTACAATAAATTGGGCGTTAGCAAAGAAGAGGTCATCAATATTTTTTTCTTAGAACACCATCCCGATAGTATCAAATCACCCACTTACAAGGCTTCAGGCGATGGTGTTGGCACATCAAACTGGGTCAAAGTAATCGGCGCATATATGGTGCATAAAGACAACCCTAAATTGTCGATTCGAGATATTGCCAATAATTTTTCGGGAGTCTTTAATCACGAAGTTGGGCATTCTTTGAGCTTGGGACATACTTGGAGAGGAAACGATGGTTGTGAAGATACACCAAAACATGTCAATTGTTGGGGACCAGACAAAAACGACCCAAATTGTGATGGGTTGGACAAGGCTTCCAACAATATGATGGACTACAATCTTTGGCGAACGGCTATTACCCCTTGTCAAATCGGAAAGGTTCACTACAAACTCTCATTGGAAAATTCTGCTCAACGAAAAAAA
>JBMYXW010000762.1:0-2230 GCA_049608825.1 Chitinophagales bacterium | reverse complement strand
TTGGTCGGTTCAAAAGGTCGGGCAGTTGTATTTGGGCAGTCTTCACAACCCGTCAAATTCTCCAAAGAAGGCTGCCATTCGAGGCTGACCACATCACCAAATTCAGAATCAACCGTTGCGCTCAAATCTATGTCCGTACCACTTTTCACAGTTAAGTCTTCCGATGCTTCAATGCTAATATCCGAAACTGTCAAATCCAAAACGGCTTCATCCACACAAACACCATTGTCGACACTCAATACTACCGTATAAATGCCCGTTTCGTTCCAGTCAATCGTATGCGATCCCACTTCATTGGAGATTGTGCCGTTGCCAAAATCCCATTGAAGGGTAGAACCTTCGGGCAAGTTTCCAACAAAAGAAAGTGTAGCCGTTTCACCCAAACAAATTGCAGAATCAGTTATTGTTATTTCTGCAATCGGCACATCCACAATCGTCATGATTTGGTCGGCAGAAAAAACGCATCCCGTTTCATCCGTATAAGTGTACGTTATCGTGTGTTCACCAATCCCTGCAAGCGTTGGGTCAAAAGCAGTACCGTTCCAACCTGTTCCCTCAAAAACACCACCTTCGGGCGTGGCAGTCAATGAAACAGCCGCTTCGTTGAGGCAGAAAACATCGTTGGGAGCTGCAATTGCTACCTCCACAGTCGGACAATCTGCCAAAGTTGCACAGGACTGAATCGCTACTTCGCTGTTGCCGCAATTGTCGGGACCCAATGCCATGACCGAAATCACAACCGTCAAATCATCCTCAATTCCCGCCAACAAATACGACAATTCATCTGCCGAAACGGTGTCGGTAATCCCCAAATCCGTTTCGATGCTGTACCCAATTGCGCCCTCTACGGCTGTCCAAACAAACTCCAAACTATCCGTTGTCTGAAAGCTGCAATCCACAATTGGAGGGGCGATAAACCCAGGAACGGTCACAGAAATTGTAGCCAAACAATTGTTGCCATCTCGCACGTTCACATTATATATTCCAGGCGTGAGTTCAGTAGCCGTTGGCGCAAACTGTGGCGGGTCGGTATCCCATTCAAAATCGAATGGAGCCGTTCCGCCCAAAACTTTCACCGTTGCCGAACCTGTGCCTATTTCCGCACAGTCCGAAGTCGTCACCTCTTCGAGGCTCAATTCTGGTGCATCCAAGTTTTCCAAAATAAATTCTCGGCTGTCAGTACAATCATTGGCATCCGTCAATAGCAAGGAATACGTTCCTGCTACCAGGCCAGACAACTCCATCTCTGCACCCACAATCACATCCGTTGCCATATCTCGCCATTCAAACGAAAAAGGCTCTGTGCCGTTTTCGACCACCAAAGCCGAAATGCGTCCATCGCTTGCCCCACAAGTTGCAGGGCTCACAGTTGCGCCCAAAATAGCAGGTGGTGGAATGTCTTCAATCACAAAGCTTTGGGAAGCAATACAACCACTTGCGTCTTCGGCAATGAAAGTATATTCGCCTGCGGCAAGATCAAAAATTTCTACATTTTCGCCTAAAACTACTCCCTCTGCATCTGTCCAAGTTGTAGTCAGTCCGCCCGTTCCTCCACTCACTTCAATCCCTGTAATACGTCCATCACTGCCTCCACAAATCGTTTGACTCGCCTCACCTCCGCTGATTGTAGGCGCACCCACATCTGACACATTGAAGCCCAAACTCGCTTCGCAGCCATTTGCATCTATGGCAGTCAAAGTGTAATCGCCAGCCGTTACATCGGTCAAGTCTATTTCAGTACCCAATATTTCACCATCCACGTTTTCCCATTGATAAGTAAAAGGTCCCTCTCCGCCTTCGATTTGTACATCCATTACACCACCATCACTGTTGCCACAAGACGACAAATCCACTGTTCCTTCGCTCAAAATCGGGGAAGGAGTGTCTGTAATTTCAAAAGCCAAATCCGTTTTACAACCATTGTCATCAGTGATATAAACAATATAATTGCCCGCCAAAACTTCACTCAACACCTCTTCTGTGCCTACAATATTGTCGTTCACATCTCGCCATTCAAAATTGAAGGGAGCTTTTCCGCCTTCAACCGCCACGGCTTCAATGCTTCCATTCGCTTCGCTGCAAGTAGTCGCATTCACCAAACCTCCAGAAGCTGTTGGGCTGGCTTCGTCTAAAATTTCAAAAGCCAAATCAGCTCGGCAACCATTGGCATCCATTACTTCCAAAACGTAATTTCCAGCCGCTACATTCAGCAGGTTGGCATCCGTTCCTG
>JBMYXW010000761.1:0-2233 GCA_049608825.1 Chitinophagales bacterium | reverse complement strand
CAAGCATTCCCTAATCCATTTGATCAGAAACTTACTATTCAGTATAAATTAGAATCGAATGGCTCGTTATCAAATAACATACCTATTAAAATTGATGCTTATCATATAACAGGTAAAACTAACTTTACTATTTTTGAAGGAGATATGAATGTAGGAGAACAAGGAGAATACATTTTAGAGGCATCTTATTTGCCAATAGGGATGTATATATTTAGATTAGAAACTCCTGATAAGGTCAAGATAATAAAAGCAATAAAGCATTAAGCTTTATTACAAAATAATTGAATTAGGCAAGTGGTTTCTATGTAAACCACTTGCCTTTTTTTATTTACTTCAAATCCACCACCACCTCATTTTCCCAGTTCGGTCGAATCTCCACTTTCTCAGCAATCATAAATATTTTCTCTGGCTGACGCTTCAATTCATAATCTCCAGTAGTCCAAATACCATCTTTATTGCGGTCTTCAATGACGGATATTTGGTATTCAGAAGGCTTCAAATAGGGAAGCATAAGTTGGTTGTTGGTGAGTTTTTGTTCCTTAATGACTTTATTTTTGTTGTCTCGAAGCTGAAAAATATAATCCAAATCTTCGTTGAAGTTTTGAAGTTGGACAATCAAAGTCCCATAATTTTCTTCGGTTTGAACCTCAAAATTCAATTGAATTGTATCACGAGTTTGTCCAAAAAAATCAGTCGCAAAAGTAGGGTAGAGGCTGACTTGGTAATTTTGGTCAGGTTTCCAATTGGCATCCAAATAAATTCGGTGCATGTTTGAAGTATCTTTCCACACCTTCAAAGGTTCGTTTGCTTGTACAGAATCTTCAAAAAAGGCAATTTGATTGGAGTCTATTTGCAGGATTGGGTGATTGTATTGTAGCCAAAGTCGTTGATTCAAGTCCAATTCTCCTCTCCCCAAATTGGTTCGATGACTCAATTGGGGTAAATCTTCTGCCTTTTTCAAGCTCTTAAATTCAATCGTATCTGCATAGTTTTCACTTCCGATAACTTCAAAAATCAATTCTTCTGCCTCACTCGAACGATACCATATATCAACTGTATCTTTTTTTGCGGCATAATCTATCAACAAGGAATCTGCAGAAATCAAATTCAAACTGTCCAACAATCGCACCTTTAATGTGTCTTGTGGTTTTGAAAAGAACAATTGAAGGTGTCCATAATCGACCTTTTTTTTGTCGCTCAACCTCAATTTTGTTTTACCTTCGTTGAACATAAATAGGTCGAAATGCCCTCGAATACTGTCTGTAATGTTGATGGGAGAGGGGTGAAAAGCGATATCTTCAGTGGCTTGGTCAAAGAAATAATTGTTGTTTTTGTCCGATAAAGCAATCAATTGATATTCTCCTGCCCGAATATTTCGGAGATTAAACGCACCTTCTTTGTCGGTTCTGCTGATGTATTTGGGTGGAGTAGTGGTAAACAAAGTGTCAGTTCCTGTTTCGTACAAAGCAACCAATACGTTTTCGGCAGCCACTTTGTCTTTGGCAAAAAGGACTTCACCATGAACTTCCAATGAGTCTATTTCGTTGCCCGTAGCAAAAGCGTATTCGTAGTTTTCGAGTTCGTTGTTCTCATTGTTGTCTTGAATTGCCAATCCAAAATTGATGGTATAAGTGGTGTTTTCTTGCAATTCTTCTTGCAGTTCTATGGTCAAAGTCCTGCCTTTGATTTTGAATTCAGGGCGTTTGACCATCAAAGGAGAGATGATGATTTGCTCATTGGGTTTGTTGAGTTTGAAAAATTCGTCAAACTCAATCTCAATCGTTTGGGAATCGAAGTTGGTGGATAGGTGAGGGGGGCTTACCTCCAAAACCTTTGGTGGAGTCTCGTCTTTTGGTCCGCCGTTGGGAGATATTTGCTTGGCACAGGCAATCAATAGGCAATAAGTCAATAAACATAAATAAAGGATTTGCCACCAATTTTTCAAATTCATAAGGAATACTTGTTGTTTGTATAGAACAAAACGAGGAATAAGGGGGATTGGTGGCTGCTAATTGGTGGTTTTTAGCTGACTCCATCGGAGTTCAATATTTGTAGAAATGCTTCAAGATAATTATTACCAACTCCATCGGAGTTGAGTCCCAATAAGATTTGCTTACTACTATATTTGGGTTGAACTCCGATAGAGTTCTATAGTCACCTTTTTCATTCCTCTACAAATATTCAAGTCCTACGGACTTACCAATATACTCGTCACCAATCCACAAAAAACTAC
>JBMYXW010000760.1:0-2235 GCA_049608825.1 Chitinophagales bacterium | reverse complement strand
TCAGTTTTTTATATCTCGTCTCCCGCTTCTCACTTCTTTCGTCCAAAGTCCAATACATTTTAGACTTCAAAATCACAAAAGATGCAAAAAAGCTACAAAATTCACCTACTCTTTTTCCTCTTATCCGTTTTTATCTTCAATGCTTGCAGCCAAGAACAAAAGCAAAGTGAAGCAACAGCCGACTCAAAACCTGTTGAAAAAAAGGCAGGTACAATCGAAAAAAATCCCAACAAAAACCTCTATTGGGGCGATACACATTTGCACACCAACTATTCTTCCGATGCTTTCTTGTTCGGTACGATGATGGCAAATCCCGACGAAGCCTACCGTTTTGCGAAGGGCGAAGTGATGGTTTATCCGCCAACGGGTGAAAAAATCAAAATCAAAAGACCTTTGGACTTTTTGGTAGTTACTGACCATGCCGAAGGTTTGGGAACGCTAAACAAGGCTCGAAAAAAAGACCCGATGCTGTTGTCCACCGAGGCAGGAAAAAAACTGGCAGCGATTGTGGATGGAAAACCAGGGATTCCGATGTTTTTGAAGTGGTTGAGAGCCAAAAATCAAGGCAGTCAAGGATTGACCGCAATGGATACAGGAAAGGTCATGAAAACCATTTGGGCAGAACACAACAAGTTTGCAGACGACCACAACGAACCTGGTAAATTTTCTGCTTTCATCGGTTGGGAATGGACTTCAACCTTGGGCGGCAATAACTTACACCGAGTCTTGTTCACGCCACAAGATGCCTCCGTAGCCGACCAATTTTTGCCTTACTCTGCCACACACAGCCCAAATCCAGAAGATTTGTGGGCATGGCTGGACGAAACGACCGAGAAATATGGTATAGAATTGGTATCCATTCCACACAACTCCAATGTCAGTGGCGGCTTGATGTTTCCTGATGAAAACGACTCCAAAGGGAATAAAATAGATGTTTCCTACGCCAAAACAAGGGCAAAATGGGAGCCAATTGTCGAGATTACCCAAATCAAAGGTACATCCGAAGTTCACCCTGTTATCTCGACCGATGATGAATTTGCGGACTTTGAATTGTGGGACATTTTATTGAAGTCCAATGGCGGCAAAAAAGCCTCAAGAGCAGGCGTTCACAAAGGTGACTATACGAGATATGCTTTGAAGGAAGGATTGAAGATGGAAGAAAATTTGGGAGTGAACCCATACAAGTTTGGACAAATTGGTTCTTCTGATACACATACGGCTCTTTCTTCGGTGGATGAAGACAATTTTACGGGCAAAAACCTAATGGATGGAGGGGCTGAAAACAAATCCGACTCGTGGATTTACGACATCAAACACCTCGATTTTTCTTCATCGGGTTATGCTGCGGTTTGGGCTGAAAGCAATACCAGACGAGATATTTACGATGCTTTTATCCGCAAAGAAGTCTATGGTACAACAGGGCCTCGAATCCAATTGCGTTTCTTTGCAGGTTATGACTTCAATGACCAAGACCTTCAATCGGCTGATTATGCAGGTATTGGCTACAAAAAAGGCGTTCCGATGGGCAGTGATTTGGCACAAGCTCCTGCCGACAAAGCTCCTTCACTGATGATTGTGGCTTCAAAAGACCCAGACGGTGCGAATTTGGACAGGATGCAAGTGGTGAAAGGTTGGTTGGAAAATGGTGAAACAAAGGAGAAAATTTTTGAGGTGAAATGGGCGGGCGACCGCAAGTTGGACGGTAAGGGAAAACTGCCTGCAATTGGCAATACGGTTGATGTCAAAAATGCTACTTATACGAATGATATTGGTGAAAAAGAATTGGCGGTTGTTTGGACGGATACCGAATTTGATGCTTCTCAAAGGGCGTTTTACTACATCCGAGTTTTGGAAATCCCTACTCCCCGATTCAGCACCTATGCTTCTGCAAAATTAGGACAGGAACCGTGGGATGGTGCTTATCCTGTGATTCAAGAACGAGCTTATTCTTCACCGATTTGGTACACGCCACAATAGAAACGGGATGAGAGAAGTAAGAAGAGGGATTTGTTTGATTTCTATTTCATAGGAATCTTGTGGGTTAGAATAAGTATTTTTTTTGATAGACAAATGCTTTTTAAAACAACGAAATAAATTGAATTTGTAAATGATACCTAATATGACGTAGTCAGTACCATTTGGGAAATAAATTAATTACTTTTTCACTAAATATAACTCAGGTCTTTTAACTGTTCTTTTGCCTTGACGCAAAAGAACCAAAAAGTCAAGCCTCAA
>JBMYXW010000759.1:0-2237 GCA_049608825.1 Chitinophagales bacterium | reverse complement strand
ACATTTAAGAGCAGCCAATTTTGACCCCGAACTCTACGACCAACACGAAAACGGCATTATTGAAGTTTACAATCAAAAATATTCCAACAAAAAAATTGCAGTGAAGAGTAAGAAGAGTTTGTGGAGTATGATTTTTAAACGGAAAGTGCAGGTACAGAATTGATGTTATAATTTTGAATGTACTTAACCTTGAAGAAAATTTCTAAAAACCCAATTACATAAAGACGTTTTAGTAAAACGTCTCTACAAACACAGTTATCAACTCAAACACAACACCTAAAAACAAAAATAGAATGAGCGAATTCAACTTCAATCCAGATTTCTATAAAACAAAAGGCGACATCAACATGGCAATCACCTCTGATGCGTCTCACCAACAAGGTTTAGTCCAAAAAATAAGTCTGACCATAGTAGGCATAGGCTTATTGCTACTCATCGTTGCCGCTTTTGGAGCAGCGAATACACACCCAACGCCTTTTTTATTGGCTTCAATGGGCTGTCTTATTATTGGTGGAGTCGCCTACACCCTCCAACAATACAAAGACCGTCCTGCAGGCATCAAAAACAATGGGGTCATGTTTGGGCAAATGACGAGTCGGGGCGCAAGTGCATGGGTTTCTGGGATTGTCATTACAGGTTTGTATGTCGTACTTTATTGGTATCCGCAATATTTGGGTCTGGGTCAAGATGGCGCAACCAATACAGGTTTGATACGCATGTTTGACCCCTTGAGTATGTTTTTGAAGGGACAAGCCGCAAGCGAATGGTTTTTGTATGGCACACTTTATACCGTAGCTATTTTGGTGATGGGCTTCAAATTTATCTGGAAATACCGCCACAACAAATACCAAGTCCTCCGCACAATTTCGGTTATGTTTTTTCAATTGGGTTTTGCCTTTTTACTACCCGAAATACTGCAAGCCTTGAAATATCCTTACTACGACTTCAAAAATATGTGGCCCTTAAATTACTATTTTTTCTATGATTGGAATATCAATGGCTTTCTGTCAAACGGCAATATGGGCTTGTTTATGCTCTTGTTTGGTTTGGCAATGGTATTTATTATCTCACCTGTCTTGACCTATTTCTATGGTAAGCGTTGGTACTGTTCTTGGGTTTGTGGTTGTGGTGGATTGGCCGAAACAGCAGGCGACCCTTACCGTCATTTGTCAGATAAGTCATTGAAGGCTTGGAAAATAGAACGATGGATGATTCACTCAGTTTTGGTGTTTGTAACCGTGATGACCATTTCCGTTTTGTATGGGATTTTTTACAAGAATCCAGAAGGCTATTTCGTGACCAAAGATATGTTTGTGGGTATTGTAACTGTCATCTTATTACTCGTGGCGGGTTTTACACTACTGAATAAAGAGGTCGTAAGAGAGGTCAATTCCAAAACCAGATTTCTCATTGCAGGAGTTATAGTTGCGATACTTGGTTTTACTCTTTTCGCCTATGCTTTTGGTAGTTCCAATGTATTTTTTGTAGATAACTACAAGCTTCAATCTTGGTATGGATTCTTTATTGGAGCAGCTTTTAGTGGAGTGGTCGGTGTTGGTTTTTATCCGATTATGGGAAGCCGAGTGTGGTGTCGTTTTGGTTGTCCGATGGCAGCAGTTTTGGGATTGCAGCAGCGATTTTTCTCTCGTTTCCGCATTACGACCAATAGTGGTCAGTGTATTTCTTGCGGCAATTGTTCAACCTATTGCGAAATGGGTATTGACGTGCGAGCGTATGCTCAAAAGGGGCAAAACATTGTTAGGGCTTCTTGTGTGGGTTGTGGAATCTGTGCAGCGGTTTGTCCTCGTGGTGTATTGAAGTTGGAGAATGGGCCAAAGGAGGAAAGAAAGGTGATTCACATTCGTCGGGATGATGTTGGTTTTTTGTAGGGCAATTTTGAATGAGTGAATGATGAATTTTGAATAAACTAAGTAGCTTGGGCTTTAGCCCGAGTAGGTTGTGAGTGAACAGAATATATACCATTCTACTTTAAATGAAATAAGAACCGAAGAATCCAAAACCAATCCCAACCTACAATCGTTGTGCTTTTAGATTTTATTTTAATTACCTTAATTCAAAAAATGGCAAGCACACTTTTTTATTTTATAGTTGGTTTCATCATTGTTGAATACATTGTTTCGAGGTTTTTGAGTTATTTGAACAGTCAAAGCTGGACAGAGAGCTTACCACAAGAAGTGGCGCATCTCTATGATGATGCAAAATACAAAAAGGCAAGG
>JBMYXW010000758.1:0-2244 GCA_049608825.1 Chitinophagales bacterium | reverse complement strand
AGGATTGAAGTCTCCATTGATGTGCTTGTCTTCGGCTCGTTTTGGCATTGCTTGGGGCGCAATTGGCGCAGCTACTGACTGTTACGATTCTGCTTTGCGTTATTCATTGCAGCGAGAACAATTTGGTAAACCGATTGCAGGTTTTCAATTGACCCAGAAGAAGTTAGCCGAAATGATTACCGAAATTACCAAAGCTCAGTTGTTGGCTTGGCGTTTGGGTGTTTTGAAAAATGCAGGTCGTGCGACTCCTGCCCAAATCTCAATGGGCAAACGCAATAATGTGGATATGGCTTTGAAGATTGCTCGAGAGGCTCGTCAAATTCACGGTGGTATGGGCATTAGTGGTGAATATTCGATTATGCGCCACAGCATGAATTTGGAGTCGGTGGTGACTTATGAAGGTACGCATGATATTCACTTATTGATTACGGGAATGGATGTAACGGGGATTAATGCTTTTATGTGATATTGAAGGATACGAGAAGTTACCGAAGTCCTATCTATTCTTAAAAAAACGAAAATAAAGAGGTGAAATAAAAAGCCATTCTTCAATCTATTTTCTTTTTCTTCATATTCAAAAAAACTAAAAATAATCTATTTTTTGGGAATTATTTTAGCAATTTGGTTGTTCTTATATTGTGAATGATTGAAGATGTATTCTACTTCAATCATTCACTAAATATCTCAAACAAAATGTTTTAATTATCAACAAAACACATCTATGAGTAATACTACAACCACAGAAACTTGGCGTGAACGGATGCGTCGATTGGGGAGAGAATATACTGAATTAGAAGACATGGTTCGGACGGGTTTTCTTCAATTGACCAATGATGATTTGGAAAAATTCAAGGAGGCGCAAAAAGAATTGAGAAGCCTTCGCTCAAAAGTGGGAAAGATTGACGGCGAGATTGGCAAACTGAAAGATGTAGAAACAATCATCAAACATATTCGCAAACTCCGAATCGAAAGAGTGCGAGCAGAACGAATCGAGCGAAGAAAACAAAAGGCAATTGAACTCGAAGAAAAACGCCAAAAAGAAATAGAACGTAAGCAAAAAACACCCACTTATTTGGGGGATAAAGTCTCCAAAGGACTTCAATACAAGGGTGGAAACGAACAACTATTAACAGAACTCCAATTACCAATTATCCGAAATGCTGAAGACATTGCCAATGCCATGCAATTGACAATGGGCAAAGTATCGTGGTTGAGTTATCATCGAGTTACCGCCAAAACCGACCACTATCACCGTTTTCAAATTCCCAAACGAAAAGGCGGTTTCCGAAGTATCGCCTCTCCAAAACCTACCCTTCGTACTGCACAATCTTGGATTCTCGAAAACATTCTTTCCAAAATCACCGTCCATGAAAATGCGATGGCTTTCCGCAAAAATCGCTCAATTACTGACAATGCCGAACCGCATCAAGGCAAAGGTGTGGTGATAAAAATGGATTTGAAGGATTTTTTCCCTTCCATACAGTTTCGCAGGATTAAGGGTTTGTTCCAAAGCTTTGGCTATAATGAAGCCGTTTCGACTATTTTTGGATTGATTTGTACAGATGCTTTTCGGGTGAATGCCAAATTGGATGGGCAGAATTTTTATGTGGCATTGGGTGAACGCTACTTACCACAAGGAGCTTGCACTTCTCCCGCTTTGACCAACATCATTTGCCGAAAATTAGATAGGCGAATGACGGGTCTCGCCAAAAAATACGATTACAATTATACCCGCTATGCTGATGATATGGTTTTCTCTCATGCCGACAAAAACAACAAAGCTGTTGCTTGGTTATTGAAGTGTACGCAGGAAATTATAGAACAAGAAGGTTTTATGATTCACCCCGACAAAACAGCAGTCATGCGCTCACATCGTCGACAAGCCGTAACGGGAATTGTAGTAAACGAAACCATGACTGTTTCTCGTCGTGATTTACGCAACTTTCGCAGTTTTTTGCACCACTACGAAAATGATGGTGCAGAAGTAATGAGTGAAAAAATCGGTAAGGATGCTACTCAATATGCCAAAGGTTATTGGGCCTTTATCAATATGGTGAATCAAGAGAAGGCAGGGAAAATATTGGAGAAACATGAGTGGTTGAAGTAAAAAATGATAATCAAATAATTATGAAAATAAATTTGTCAAACTATTAAGTTTAGATAGAATCGGTTGTTTGTAAATTACAGGCAACCGATTTTTTTTTCTGCCAATTCAAATTATTTCCTCAACGCATAAGGAGCAAT
>JBMYXW010000757.1:232-2246 GCA_049608825.1 Chitinophagales bacterium | reverse complement strand
TGAGATGGAGAAAATAGAACTCTCTTTCACCGAATCAGCATTGGATTTTATTGTTGGCAAAGCACTTGAGTTCAAATTGGGAGCAAGGGGATTGCGGTCTATTTGTGAGGCAATTATGACGGATGCCATGTTTGAATTGCCTTCTCAAAGCCATGTTTACGAATTTGTGGTGACATTGGAGTATGCAGAAGAAAAAATGACAGGTGAAAAAGCAAAGACTTTGAAGATTGCTTCGTAGATATAATTGGATTCCAAAGGTTTGATTATTTTACCATAAAAATATTCAGAGGATATGTGATTCCATTGCATATCCTCTTTTTTGTTAACTCATTTCTATAAAAACAATAAACCACAACAGCCAAATCCAACCAGCCACCATATTCCTGCTCCAATGATTAATTTTTTTGCTTTTGGAGGATTTTTTCGCATTTGAATTGCTCCAATAAATATCATTCCCATTGGAGTGAGCCAAAATAGAAGAAGTAAGATAATCAAGGGTTCCATTTTATTAAGTTTAAAATTAATAATACCAAAAGAATAATCAATAAATTCCCAATAATTCTCCACAACACCCTCCTCCAACTACCAACCATATTCCTGAAATAATCAACAATACTTTGGCATTTTTAGGTTTGCTTTTGAGTCTGGTCAATCCAAAAATGAACATCACTATTGGAATCAACCAAAATAGCACTAAGGGAATAATAAGAAAATCAAGCGCATTGCCAATTTCGAGTAACATCATTTGTAAATCTGTTTAAGACAAACTAAAATATTAAAATAGTTATTTCTAAAATGCAATCTATGTGCTTACAAAGTACTGTTTGAATTTGCATTTGAGTTTTAAATTTGCATTTGCCTGAGTTCTTCCAAATATTTCCTTTTGTCGTCTCTATAAAAGAGATTCATGGTCTCAAAAGGAATGATTTTATTGTCTTTGTTTACGATGTGAACACAAGATTTTTTGACAGACCGGACATCAAAATTATACGCATCAATAAACTGCATGACGATGACTCTGAATAGGTTGTTGTAGCTCATTGCAGGTGCATCTATTTGCGGCAAACAGCACAAAATCGAATGAAGATTTTCACTTGCGTTTTCCACCGAATTGCCTGTACTGAACAAATTGAGCATTTTATTATGCAGATGTTCGTCCTGCTCATACACGATGGTATTTTTGCTGTTGTCGAGCAAATCCTTTGGATTGATATACCTCGTCAACGGAAAAACCTCACCGCCTATTTTAAGTACATAAGCCATTGCGAGTGCATCGGGATTGCAGGGAACGGGAATGATGTCGTCCGAATTGAAAATGGTGGTTTGCTCCAAAATTTTTCGGCGGACTTCGGTAAGTGTAACCCTATCTGTTTGTCGATTGAAGTTTTCGAGCCTTCCTGCTATTTGCGTAGGCTGCAAAGTCACTCCTCTCACGCATTTTTGCTTCAAAGCAAAGTTAATAATCGTTCCTATTTCATCGTCGTTCAAGCCTTTTTGAAGTGTGACCACCAACGTTGTAGAAAGATTCAAAGCATTCAAATGCTCCAAAGCCTGTTCTCGAATCGAGGTCAAATCTGCGCCTCTGATGGTCTGTAATACTTCTTTTCTGAAGGAATCGAATTGCAGATAAATCTCAAAATCGGGCGCATAAGTAGCCAGTCTTTTTGCAAAATCAAAATCCTTGGCGATTTTTATTCCATTGGTATTGAGCATCAAATGTTTGATAGGCAAAGTTTTGGCATAATCCAATATTTCGAAAAACTGCGGATGTATGGTCGGTTCACCTCCACTGATTTGCACCACATCGGGTTCTTTTTCATTCCTCACGATGGTATCAAACATCTGCTTGATTTCCTCCAAAGTTCGGTGTCGTCCATAATGAGGCGAAGACCCCGCATAACAAGTTGGGCAGGTCAAATTGCATCGGTCGGTTACTTCCACAATTGTCAAACAAGAATGTTGTTCGTGATCGGGACACAAGCCGCAATCGTAGGGGCAGCCATAGTGGGTTTGG
>JBMYXW010000757.1:0-222 GCA_049608825.1 Chitinophagales bacterium | reverse complement strand
AGTTCCGAATGTTTTTGTAGTATTCCACATCGTCTGCAATCAACACTTTGGATACGCCATGTTCCTTGCAACGCTTAATCATGTAAACATTGTCGTCCTCAAAAACAATTTTGGCATCCACCCTTTTGAGGCATTCAGGGCAGAGGCTTAATGTGAAATCGTAATAGGTATATTTTCTAACTGGCATTTTTTAGGAATTTAATAAGGTTTTTGTGGTAATAC
>JBMYXW010000756.1:0-2250 GCA_049608825.1 Chitinophagales bacterium | reverse complement strand
AGAGGGCTAAACAATTGAAACGAAAATAAGTACATGCAAGACATTCAAGCAATAAAAAGACGATTTGGTATCATAGGCAATTCAAGGGGATTGAACAATGCACTGCAAACAGCGATGCAAGTAGCCCCGACTGACCTAAGTATCTTGGTATTAGGAGAAAGCGGAGTCGGAAAAGAAGTGTTTTCCCATGTCATACACAGTTTGAGCAAGCGAAAGCACAATGATTTCATTGCCGTCAACTGTGGAGCGATTCCTTCGGGAACGATTGACTCAGAGCTTTTTGGACACGAAAAAGGGGCATTTACGGGTGCATCCGACAATCGAAAGGGCTACTTTGAAACGGTCAATGGCGGAACGATATTTTTGGATGAAGTCGGAGAAATGCCGATGGAAACCCAAAAACGATTGTTGCGGGTTTTGGAGTCGGGTGAATTTATCAAAGTAGGTTCTTCAAAGGCTCACAAAACAGATGTTCGAGTCATTGCAGCAACGAATGTGGACTTGATGGAAGCCGTTCGGAGGGGAAGATTTCGAGAAGATTTGTATTACCGCCTCAATACTGTGCCGATTCAGATTCCACCTTTGCGAGAGCGAAAAGAGGACATTTATCAACTCTTTCGCAAGTTCACCGTTGATTTTTCGGAACACAACCGCATCAGTCCCATCAAACTAACAGACGAAGCCAAAGAGGTTTTGATAGATTATCGTTGGAGGGGAAACATTCGGGAACTCAAAAATATTGCAGAGCAGATTACCGTATTGTCTCCTGAAAGATTGATTGATGCAGATGAGTTGATTCGATTTTTGCCAACCAACCCACGAAGTAATACCAAGTTTCCCGTTTTATCGGGTCGTGGCGGATATGGCAGCGATGATGGTGGCTACAACAATATGTCTGAGCGAGAGATGTTTTACAAGGTCATTTTGCAGATGCAGCAGGATATTCAAGATTTGAAGCGATTGATGATTCAATTGGTGCGGAACAATGGAGGAATGCCTTCTTCTGCTGGAATGTTGCCTGCCAAAATGGACAATTATGAACCTCATACTCCCTACACTTCAAGCCCTTCTGCTCCTATGAGTTACCCAACTATCAAGGAAACAAACTCCATTGTGGTCAAAAAATTTGACCATCCTTATTCCTCCAATGTCAATCCAACAGACGATTACAACCCTGCGGAAGTGGTGGAAGAATCGCTAAAAATTGAAGAAATGGAGCGTGAATTGATTGAAAAGGCACTCAAAAAACATCGGGGAAAACGCAAGGATGCGGCAACGGATTTGGGGATTTCGGAACGGACGCTTTATCGAAAAATCAAGGAATATAACATTAAAAATTGAACAAATCAAAATCAAACCTCAAATATCGTAAATCATATATCCACTCTATATGAGAACCATTTTTATACGCATCATTGGGTAGATGTAAGATTTAGGATTACATGATTTATGAAGTTTGATTTTGAAAACAGGACAAGAAGTAAAACCATCCTTTCAGTTACCACTTAGTTTTAGTGCCAATTACGCTAACCTTTCAGCCGATTCATCCCCGCCTTCGCCTGTTGGTCAATGCTGTCTTTGTATTCGTGGTTTTTGAAGCGTAAGCACTTTTTGAAGTAAAGCATTGCCGTTTCCTTTTCATTCCCACGCTCATATAGTTTTGCCAATTGAAGAGACGCTTTGGGAGCGAAAAAGTGTCCTCCACCCAGTTCTCGGTCTTTTTCGATGGTCTTTTTGTAGTATTCAACCGCTTTGTCATTCTGCCCCAAACCTTCATAAATTCTACCAAAACGGTAATCACATTCCAATCGTTGAGCAGGGGTTTTGTAATCTTGCAAGCTATTCGATTGAAGGACGGTTAAAGCCTTTTCAAAATATCCTCCATCAAAAAGCAATCGCCCCTTCAACAAAGTTCTGTTGGGTATTGCGCCTTCCTTTGCTTCTTTGTAGGCTTGTTTGTCGGGGTCAGCCCATTTGCTGCCTTTCGTTTTGCAGAGTTCCATATACTTTCGATAAGCTGCTTCGTCTTTGTTAATGACTAAGGCGTGCCAAGCCAGCTTTTGATAGGCTTCTTTGATGAAATGTTTGCCATTGAAGTTGTTCACAAACCGCTTCAAATAAATAGCAGCATCTTCATCCAAACGATTGATTTTCATTGTCCCCAACAAAAAATCAAGTAAGTGAAAGTCAATGTATTCACTTCCTTTGGGGCGATTTGATAAAAGCTGTATGGCATAGGCATTGTGTCCT
>JBMYXW010000755.1:0-2255 GCA_049608825.1 Chitinophagales bacterium | reverse complement strand
GTGCTGAGAATCTGCCATTGCCTCTTCAATGAGGGAATTGTTTTTCTCAATAACAGATAGATTGATTTGCAGCAAAGAATCCGCTTCTTCCCGCTGTTTTTTTGGTCTATCTACATCCTTCAAGTCGTCACTTGTTGCTTCCTTTGCTTTGTCTTCCCACCCTTTTGCTCGTTCGGATAAGCGGCTGATGCGTTCACTGATTTTATCCGATTCACGACCAAAGTTTTCAATTTTTTTGGTATTGCGGGTCATATAGGATTTGTTGGGTTTTGAAATTTCGCTGTGCCGTTCAGTCAACCTGCTTTTGCTTTGACTGTAGATAGTCGAAATATCTGTTTTGTACAATTGTGCATTTTCCAAAGCATTCACATAGTGCTTCTTAGCCTGTTTGCAGACACTCACATTTCGGGTACGACTTTCGGTGAGGTTCAGTGCATAAGTAGCACTGCTATAAGTGATTAAACGATGATTTCGAGGATTGAATTCGAGCGCATTTTGGGCGATATAAACGGGCTTGTAGAAGGAGTGAGACTTGTCGTATTTGGCAATGTGGCGGTCGTAGTGAAGTGTGGTATCGCTTGGATTCAGAGCGAAAAAAGACAAAACAGATTCATTTCCATTCTCAAAACTGTCTAAAGGCATGGGATGATAACGCATTTGCCACATTGGGTCGGCAGGTAAGTGGGTCAGATACCAATCTTCGGACTGCGCCAAAAAATAGGCTTCTCTGAACTCTTGTTTCCATTCCAATGTGTGCGAATTGGGATCGTGTTTGTCTGCGTCTTCAAGACGAACTACTTCTTTGAAGCTTGCTATTGAGCCACTTGCCCAAGCCATATCGACCATATACCAAGTACTGTCTAACTGAACTACATTCCATACATGATTGGTGATGAAAAATGGATCTCCTTCGTTGTAAAACTTATTCTTCACATAACCCCTTACTTTGTAGCATTTTATCTTTGCTTCTTGACACATTGCCAAAAATAAATGTGCATGATGTCCTGGACCTGCCATTCTCCTCAAAATAATTTCAGAAGGCAAAGCTTCCTCTATTTTTTCCTCCAATGCGGCATCAATATCCAAGGAAATGTTGTTTCCTATCCAGACACCAATTGCTCGAACTTTGTCAAAATCGTTGTTGTATTCTTCGGTTAGATATTTGGTCAAAGTCGCCATATCGGCTGCTTTTCCTGTTGGGTTGCTTTTGGAGCGAGCATCTACTGCGCTGAAATCCTTGTCTATCTGCGCCATTGAAGTGCTACTTACCAATAGGAATAATAGCACAAGGGTAATTAATTGTCTCATACAAAGCTTATATAAAATGAAAAATAATTGGGTTAATCCTACGTAATTCTAAATCTAAAGCTATGAAAATCTACGTGAATAGAAAGAAAAAATAGTATTTCTTGACAGGAGATTTCTAACTTTGGGGGCTTGTTTAACCTAAAATCGTAGTTCAAATCAATGGAAAAAGAAACAAAACAAGTCCAGCGGAGTTTTGGCTTATTTATGAAAAGTGTTTGGAAGTATCTCAAAGAATTGGTGGACTTGAAGGAGGATGTGGATAGACAAGGAACGATAGATGCTGTCCGAAAATACATTCCTGTTAAGGGCTACAATGTTTGGATTTTGATTGCAGCTGCTATGATTGCTTCAATTGGTTTGGACACCAATTCATCGGCAGTCGTTGTTGGAGCGATGTTAATCTCTCCGCTGATGTCACCTATTTTGGGAATTGGTATGTCGATTGGCATCAACGACCGCAAAATGTTATCGCTATCGCTTCAGAATTTTTTCATTGCAATATCCGTCAGCATATTAGCGAGTTACCTTTATTTTGAGTTTATCACTCCACTTGGTTTTTTGACAAGTGAACTGGAGGCACGTACCAAGCCCACTATTTTGGATGTAGGTGTGGCATTGTTTGGAGGGATTGCAGGGATTGTGGCGGGTTCTCACAAAGACAAAACAAATGCTTTACCGGGTGTAGCAATTGCAACTGCCTTGATGCCGCCTTTGTGTACAACGGGTTATGGCTTGGCAAAGTCAAATTGGGCAGTTTTTGGGGGAGCAATTTACCTCTTTTTCATCAACGCCTTTATCATTGCCGCAACGACTTATTTCATTGTCCGTTTTTTGAATTTTCCACTAACCAAGTATGTAGATGCTCGTGAAAAACGAAAAACGAATTTATATATTGGTGTTTTCATTATTTTGATTAGTATTCCAAGTTTTTACATATTGTTGAGTAC
>JBMYXW010000754.1:0-2256 GCA_049608825.1 Chitinophagales bacterium | reverse complement strand
TTAATGCTTTATCAATTAATTTACTGATACGACTTTTCTCTTGCATAAAGGCTTTATCAGGGTCGGAAGAATTGTTGAGTAAAGATGATTTAATCGCTTTTTGAATTTGGTGGCGTTTATCGCTTTGTTATTGGGCTGTATTGGTGTGGCGAGTTCGGTGCATATTTACATCCGTGAAAAGCGAAAAACGGTGGCAATTTTGCGCTGTTTGGGAGTCAATGGTACGCAGGGGTTTTTGATTTACTTGATTCAAATTGCAGCAATGGGACTCTTGGGTTCTATTGTTGGCGCATTTTTAGGCAGTTTGATACAGGTGCTTTTGCCGAAAGTAGTAGGTGATTTTCTGCCCGTTGAGGTGAGTTTGAGCATTTCGTGGGCGGCAATTTGGCAGGGAATCATCATAGGATTGAGCATTTCTATTTTGTTCGCACTCTTGCCACTATTGGCGATTCGCAAAGTTTCACCCCTTCGCACCTTGCGAGATTTGGGTGATTCGGGCAATGATGTGGAGGCGCAAGACAAATGGCGCTGGTTGGTATTCGCATTGATTGGATTGTTTGTGTTTGGTTTCACCTATTGGCAAATCGGAAATATCAAAGATGCAGCTTATTTTACAGGTGGAATTGTAGCAGCTTTGGCAGTTTTGGCGGCAGTATCAAAAGGTTTGATATGGTCGGTGCGTCGATTTTTTCCGATGCAGTGGAGCTACGTTTGGCGGCAAAGTTTGGCGAATTTGTACCGCCCCAATAACCAGACATTGACGCTTATGGTTTGTATCGGCTTGGGAACGGCTTTGATTTCCGTTCTCTTTTTTACCCAAAGTTTGCTACTCAATCAAGTTTCTATTGCAGGCAACAACGACCGCCCAAATATGATTTTGTTTGACATCCAAACCGAACAAAAAGCCGCAATGGCAGCATTGACCGAAGCCAATGGTTTGCCTGTGATGCAAGAAGTGCCTGTGGTGACCATGCGATTGGCGAGCATCAACGATTCTACGGTGGTCGAAATGCGAAAGGATACCACACGAGACATCAGCCGTTGGGTGCTGAATCGAGAATATCGGGTGAGTTTTCGGGACACTTTGGATGCTTCGGAGGAAGTGATTGCAGGAGAATGGCGGGGTCGGGTCAATTCACCAGAAGATACCATTTTCATTTCCATTGCAGAACGTATTCAAGACAATATGAAAGTGGGCGTTGGCGACCGAGTGAGCTTCAATGTGCAAGGTCAAATCATTGAAACCGTGGTGGGCAGCGTCCGCAAAGTGGATTGGCGCAGACTGCAAAGTAACTTTTTTGTACTGTTTCCCGCTGGCGTATTGGAGGAAGCTCCGCAGTTTCACATTCTCGTCACCCGAACTCCGTCCGAAATGGCTTCTGCTAAGTTTCAGCAAGCGGTCGTGGAGGCACATCCAAATGTTTCGATTGTGGATTTGACCATGATTCTCGAAACGGTGGATGACATCTTGGGTAAGGTGTCTTTTGTGATTCAGTTCATGGCTTTGTTCAGCATTTTGACGGGACTGTTGGTCTTGATTGGTTCGGTGATTATCAGCAAGTTTCAACGCATCAAAGAAAGTGTCCTGCTCCGAACTTTGGGCGCAAGTCGCCGCCAAATATTGACTATCAATGCTTTGGAATATTTCTTTTTGGGCAGTTTGGCATCTTTTGTGGGGATTTTGTTGGCGGTTGCAGGCAGTTGGGGCTTGGCGAAATATACGTTTAAAACGCCTTTTACGCCCGATTGGACTCCTGTGGTTGTGACCTTTTTTGTGATTACTATTCTGACGGTGGCATTGGGAATGTTAAATAGCCGAGATGTGTTGAATAAACCACCATTGGAGGTTTTGAGGATGCAAGTGGGGTGATTGAACATGGAGACACAGAGTTTTTTTGGGGCGGCATTGGGATTTGAAGGATATAAACGAAAACTTTGTCAGTCGCAATATAGAAATGTGACTTTACGTAAAAAAACCATTTAACCAGCCTTCAATACTATTCATTCCATTACAGCTACTGTTTATCGAATAAAACCCAACCAACATTTTATATCCCTTATATTTGTAGCACAACACACACATATACACATAGACGAAGAAGTTAAAAAAGCTGGTACAGTTGGGAAACTGTCCAGCTTTTTTATTTGTAGAATCCGTAGAAAATCTTCAAAACCATTTAACCAACCTTTAGTGCCATTCATTCCATTACAATTGCTGTTTATCGAATAAGCCTCCAACCAACATTTTATATCCCT
>JBMYXW010000753.1:0-2261 GCA_049608825.1 Chitinophagales bacterium | reverse complement strand
AGCTGCCGCTAAACAGGGGATGTATTTAAACGAAAGGCGCAAGGTGTTGTCGGTATACATAGAGAAGAACTCAAGTTTCTAAATAGGTGTCCGCCTGCTTAACGAAGAAGACGAAGCAAAAAAAAACAAAAAACTTGTGCATTAACTCAAATTTACCGTAATTTGCAGCTATGTTTTATGCCTCAATCAGACATAAAGGGCGTTTTGCTATGGAAAAAACACTAAATTTTCTAAAGCAAAGCCTTGATAATCTTGGTTAAGGATTTGGAAATGCTGCAAAAATACGTTGAAGAAATTCCCGATTCTGTTTTTGACATACTCACCAATACAAAACGACCAACAACCATTATCTACTCCAAAGCCTGCAATTTAGCTCCCAACCTTATTGCTGAAGATGGTTCTATCGCCATTCGCATCCCAAACCATGATTTTTGTCAAAAACTACTACAAGAATGGCAAAAACCACTCGTTTCGACTTCTGCCAATATCAGTGGAGAACCCACCCCGATTCACTTCAAAGAAATCAGTGAGGAAGTCAAAAATCAGGTAGATTGTATTGTAGATTCCACTATTTTTGATATGCAAACACCTACACAGCCTTCAAGGATATTGAAGATAAGCGAGGATGGCAAAATTTTGGTAATTAGAGAGTAGTTCGCTCAAAAAGTAGTATGGAATTCATTCCGTCCAATTACCCAGTTACTGTTAATCGGGCTAAAGCCCTACCTACTTTCGCCCCAAATGTTCCGTCAATAACAACCATTTCTTGCCTTCCTTCACCAACACAGAAGTCCCAACACCCGCACCTTCTACCGAATTACCATTGATGATTCCCTTCCAATGAAAATCAAACAAATAGACAGCCATAGATTCATTTTGCAGCAACCACGAAACATTGCTGACCACATACTTCTCGCTTTTTATCATCTCAAAATTTCGCTCAAAAGCCGTTTTCACTGCTTCTTTACCCCTGTTAACTACACCATTGGAGAAAGTCACACAAGCTGTTGGGTGAATCAAAGGATTCACGCTTCCCCAATCTTGAGTAGCTAAAGCTTGTTCGTAAGCGATGATGAATTGTTGTGGGGTCATGTTTTGTTGGTGTTTTTGAACCACGAAATTATCAAAAGAGTAGAAAAGAAAAGTGAAAAGCTTTTGTTGTGTGATTGTTAATTTGTTTTTGTTAGTCGCTGTTTCAGTTCCTCATTATCAGTCCATCCTCCACTTTCATCCATTGCAGTCAAGATGTATTTTTCTAAATCAGCAAAAGAGGTATTTTGGATTCCTCTTGTTACCCAAGCATTCTCCCAAGGCTCCAATTCTTTCGGCAACCTGTATTGAATATAGTAGTAATCCTCCAAACCAATATTTTCAATAATCACTTTCCACATATCGTCTGTTTCAGTTGGTTCGGAAGGCATAAGCACAAGTCGCAAATGAGAGGTCATACCAAACAAAAGCGTTTTTGGAAATAGGTGGTTCAGCAAGCCCAACACTTTTATCATGTTCTTTGCAGCCTCTCTGTGCTGTTGGCTACTTTCTTTGGAGTGGCTTTCATAAAAGTCATACAAAGTTTCTTTGGTTTGATATTCAGTATGTGTAATAGGCATATATTATTTTGGTTTTATTAAAGCGGAAACTTTGGCAACAGTTGAAGCGGGTTAATCTCGTTTTGACCTTTTTGAACAAGAACTGTTAGATGGAAAGGAACTGCTTGTATGGATGTGGTTTTTTACTTCGATAGCGAAAACTTTGTCAACAGTCAATAGACTTTGGTGTGTCCTGAACGCTGAAAAGCGATGCTATAATTGAGATGGAGGAACCGACCCTCCGAAGGCTACTTACAGGAGTCGCCTTCAAACCACCTTCGGGTGCTTTAACTGTGAAGTTAAGGTGTTGAGCGCAGAAGGAAAAGGCTATTGGCTAAATAGTCAGGTAAGTATGAAAGAGCTGAACGCAAGTGAACCACTGATGAAGCATCGAAACGACTAATCGACCTCATCAAAAGCGAAAATCAAGGTCATTTCGTGATAACTTTAGCGGCAACCTGTTTACTGGCTAAAGGGTGAGCGGTGTATAAGTGGCAGGACTTTCATGTAGGCTCAATAATGGAACAGGAGAGACGAACATCTATGACAATACTGTGGAAAAGAGTAAGATGTTCGAGTCGGACTATGTCATAGTAGTGTTGAAGATTCTGTAATGGAATTGGAGCGAAGGGCATAGCTCATTTGTGTTTTAATATTTTAACAACCTCAAAA
>JBMYXW010000752.1:0-2265 GCA_049608825.1 Chitinophagales bacterium | reverse complement strand
TAAGGTGTAATCTTCGGAGGAACAGAGAAGGTGATATCTTACTGTCGGTGTTGAGATTACACCTTTTCGTTTCACTTTAAGATGTCACCTCAACTTATTTCCGAAACAGTGTATTTACGAAGCTTTTCACTTCTTTTCTTTATGTTTAAATGAAATTCAAAATTAGTATTTTTTGCAAAAATGATTTCTCATTTTTATTCTTAATTTTCATTTTACTCATTACATTGTTTTTTTCTTCAATAAACTTTCACTCAATTCCCACAATTTTTTTGCAGTTTGCTCATCATAAGATTGCTTGGTTGACTTGATGATTTTGCAGTCTTTAAGGTATTTTCCGCTGATGCCCTGCAAAGTGGGTGAAGTAGCAGCATACAAACTCGTTGCAGCTCCTTTTTGTTCTGAAATACTAAAAATAGGCAAAGAGGTAAGTAGTTTCCATCCCCAATTCACCCACCCTTTTGTGTGTTTTTGTCCGATTTTGGTGCGAACTACGCCAGGATGCAATGCAAAAGAACTGATGCCTTGTGCTGCAAAACGACGAGACAATTCGTAGGTAAACAAGACATTGGCAAGTTTGGTTTGACCATAAACATCCAAACCATCGTATTTTTCTTTGCCATAGACTAAGTTCTCAAAATCTATTTTTCTGCCCCTATGTGCTGCAGAAGATACATTTACAATTCGAGCAGAGTTCGATTTTTTGAGTAAACCCAAAAGGAGGCTTGTAAGATAAAAATGGGATAGGTGATTGACTTGAAATTGGGTTTCAAAACCATCTGAGGTGTGACTTAGGCGGTCAAAAAATAAACCTGCGTTGTTGATTAAAATATCCAACTTATCGTACTTATTTTGAAATTCGGTAGCTGCTTTTTTTACACTTTGAAGAGAGGATAAATCGCACTGAATGAGATCTATGCTTTGATTTCCCGTTTGGGTTTTGATTTCCTTTTGGGCGGTTTTTCCTTTTTCTTCATTGCGGCAAAAGAGGACAAGAGTTGCGCCTTTTTTAGCCAAGCCAATAGCGGTTTGTTTGCCTATTCCCGCATTACCGCCTGTAACGATTGCTATTTTTCCTTGCATGATTTTGATTTTCTTTGTTTGCATACCTAATCTTACAAAGATAATCATTGAAGCACTACAATTGTTTTCATGGGATTTACAAAAAAGAAAAGCCACCTCGAAAATCGAGATGGCTTAGAGGGGATCGGTTGACAAATAAATGCTAAAAAAAAAATTGTGTTATCTTTTGATATAAGTTCTTCTGTAAATTTGTTTATTGCTGCTGGTGAATTCCAACAAATAAACACCTTCTGGTAAATGGTATGTTTCTAAAACCACTCTACTATTGCTGTAAGCATTTTGGCTAATAACAGGCTGTCCTGCCAAACTAATGAGTCGTATTCTGACCATATCATCCATCAACGGTATCAAAACATTTATTTGCTCACTTGCTGGGTTTGGATAGCTCACAACTTGCTCAAGAATATTTTCTAATTTGCCCTCTATCCCTTCTACTCCTATCGAAGTATTGTCGCCTTGTGTCGTAGCAACACTTCCATCGTCTTCACCTATATTGTCAGTATTTGTACCTTCATTTCCCCCTCTTGAAGGTATCGGATTATCAGACTGCAATTCGCCTGTTCCAATAGAAATTATACTTTCTTCATTATCGTCATTTGTTTCTGTACCATCTTGATTGTTTATCGTGATGTCATCTGTTGGTGTTGTATCAGTATTGTCATTGTTTTCTGTACCATCTACTCCGTCCGTACTTTCTGAGGAATTAGTAGTTGTTCCTTCATTTCCAGAAATAGAATTGTCATTAAAAGTTCCTGTTCCCATTACAGCATTTCCACTTCTATCTATATCAGCAATAGAATGGGTAGCATGCCAAATAAAGATGTTTTCAATAACAGGTTTTAAATCGCCTTTTGTCAATAACTTTTGAGCATGTATATTTGTAGAAAAAACAAATAACAAACTCATGAATAAGCTAAAATGTGTAAATTTTGTTGTCATAACTCCTCTGGTTTGGAATGAATAGATAGATGTTTCAAGCAGCGTCCCCACAAAAAAAACAAAAAATGTCTGTAAAAACGAATACAAAATTCTTACTTTATCAGCAAGTTTTTAACTTTTTTTAAAGTTAAAATTTTAATAAAATGCTGTTTATCAAATAATTACTTTTAAAAAAATGAAGCAAGTATAGACCGTCTATTTATCGTTTTATCAAAACAATTTCTACCTTTAGACAGTATTTTGTTA
>JBMYXW010000751.1:0-2268 GCA_049608825.1 Chitinophagales bacterium | reverse complement strand
TTTGCAGCTTTCAATCGAGAAACGGCAGTTTTGATTCCCATTTTTTTGATAGCAGATGCGATCAACTGGCAAGGACTTCAAAAGAAATATTCCCCCTTTGAAGGGGGTAAGGGGGATGTCAGCACTAAACTGCCAAATCATTCATTCATTCGTTCTCTACCTCAATTGAAGGTCGGCGCACTTTGCTTATTTTTGTTTGTCAGCATATTTGTAGGCTTGCGAATGTATTATGGTTATCCTCCACGCATTGTACCAGACATTTGGTATGTATTGTGGCTCAATTGTTATTTGGGACACACTCATTTTTGGACTTTCGGAATGTTCAATATTTTACCCCTTCTGACATTTATGGTTTTCAAGCGTTTACCGAGTCGGTTGAAGTTGTTGTTTTGGACAATCGTACCAGTTTGGTTCATCATACATTACAGCATGACCGCTTGCCACGAAAGTCGACTTTTTTTAGTCCCAACGGTATTGGTGTTTATGCCTGCTGCCTTGGTTTTGGTGGAGGAATATTCTCAAAAAGCACATAACAACTGATAAATAACACAAATCATCTTGTACTAAACAAAATCCTCCTCCAAAATCATCTTGATATTGCGTTCTGCCAATGCAGCAATCGTCAAAGAAGGATTGGCACAAGCACCAGAACCAGGAATCATCGAACCATCTATTACATAGAGATTTTCATATCCTTTCAAACGACCATAGAAATCACAAGCTTCGCCCATAACCACTCCACCGAGAGGATGATAAGTCAAATCTTTGATGGTATCTGACATCAACAAGCTGCCAGATATTCCACCATTTTGTTGATTCAATCGACCAATGAGGTCTTCGATGGCTGCTTTCGGAACATCTCCTTGACTGCCCTGCCATTGAAGTTCAATGTCATCTATTTCAGAATTATAAGTAAAATGTCCACGCTCATCGGATAGGCTCAATGCGAGGTGAATCAAGCTGTGAGAATCGAATCCTGTTGGGTAGTTTGCCAACTCCAATACCGTTGGAGTAACGGGATTGTCAAAGTCCAATACCACACAATTGGGAGGCGTGCTTTGTTTTGTGCCTGTACTTTCCCAAAGCAGAGAGCGTGAAATCATTGCAGCACCATTCTGTCCCCAACCTTTGCCTACTTCGCTTGACAATTTAGGTAAATTTCCTTTTTCACGAGCACGCATCAATAAACGAGTTGAGCCAATAGAACCTGCCGCCATGAACAAGTAGTCACAAACCAACTGTTTGGTCTCTACTACTTCTCCGCTTTCATTGAGTACTTCAATATCGATTTGATAGCGGTTGTTTTCGTCTTTTGTAATATCTTTTACTTGGTGAAGGGCTTCAATCGTCACATTACCTGTTTGTTCTGCCATTGGCAAATAATTGCGGTCTAAACTGTTTTTTGCACCGCTATTGACTCCATAAATCACATCTCCTTCAATGGCAGAACTGGGGATTTCGCCGCTGATTTCTTGGCGAATGATGTCCCAATCAAAAGCACAAGGAAAAAATTCGGTCTCTACGCCAATCTTATCTGCATGTTTTTTTCCCACTCTTGTATATTGAAAGTACGGACTGTCTTCGTATAAATCTTGAGGAATTGGAGTAGCATTCAGCATTTGACGCACAAGTGGGTAATAGGTATTGTCGAGTTCGTCATAACTGATTTCGGAGGGGAATACCTGTTCAAAATATTCTCTTTTGGGTTGTATCGTAATACCTCCATACACCACCGAACCACCCCCCACACAAGCACCATTATAGACTTTCATTTTTTCGTAGTCTATTCGCTCCAAAACTCCTACATGTTTTTGGAGAGGTAAGGCGGGTCCTACAGGTGCAATACTGCTATTTCTCAACCATGTAGAACGTTTGTCGGGAATCAAAAACGAGGAAAAAGTATCGCTTTCTGGCGTAACATCCCAACGTTTGCCACGCTCCAACATCGTCACTTCAATTCCTGCCTGTCCCAGCCTCAAAGCGGTAACAGCTCCTCCAAACCCTGTGCCGATGACAATGGCTTGGCGGTAATTTTCGGGAAGCTCAACGGGCTCTGGATCTATGATGGGTTCTTCAACATTAGGTACTTCTGGGAAATCATCATCTTTCTTACAACCTATCATCGTGCCAAGTGTAGCTGCTGTTCCAACTACTAAAAACTTTCTTCGGGTAAATTTTCTTTTGGGTGAATTCATTAAATGTGAGTTTAATTCTTTGAAGTGTGAATAATTACACTGTATTTTATAGAGTGTAAAACAATGAATAAAA
>JBMYXW010000750.1:0-2274 GCA_049608825.1 Chitinophagales bacterium | reverse complement strand
CAATTGACAAACAGCATTATAAAAGAAAAAACGCCATTCTTCCGAAAAAGAACAGCGTCTAAATATTTGGTGGAGAATAGCGGAGTCGAACCGCTGACCTTTTGACTGCCAGTCAAACGCTCTAGCCAACTGAGCTAATCCCCCAGCGTTTTTTGATGATGTAAATTTAAGAATTATTTTTGGGATTCTAATAAGACACAACCCAAACAAAGAAAATAAAGTTCCCATAAATTGTAGCATTTTCAAAACTACAAACGTTCATTAAGTAAGTACATAGCTATTTTACCCTCTCCACAATTTTACTGTTATGCCAAACGAACAACACTTCAATCTTTTTTCTGACCAGAATCTGCGCCGAGAATTACACAACAAGGCAACGGGAATATTGAAATGCAGTCAAACTGCCGATGATGCAGTGCAAGAAACCTATATCAAAATGGTGAACTACAAAACCGAACTAAAGACCCAAAGCGACTGGGTGAAACTTTGTAAGCATATTTTGAAATGTAGTGTGTTTGATATTCTACGAAAAAACAAGTCTATTCAAAGAGTTTTGGAGGTACATGGTCAAATTACAGCTTCAAAATCATCCGTAAATCCTCACAAACAATTGGAAGACAAAGAAGCTGTAGTGCAGATGGAAGAATTGATTGCCAAAATTTCGGATGAAAGGGGGCAGAAGATGATGTGGTTGAGAGCAGAAGGATACAAATACGAAAAAATTGCAGAAAAATTAGGTACAAGTGTGGGAAGTGCTACGGGGCAAGTAGCCCGAATTCGAAAAAAAATTAAATTGAATATGGAAAAGAAAGCAAATATGCGGGCAAAGTACCAAGAAATAGAACGATTGTTGTTGAAATACTGGGAAGCCGAAACAAGTCTTGAAGAAGAAAGAATATTGGAGGATTTTTTCACTACCCAAAAAATACCCTCGCATCTTGCCAAGTTTGCACCTATTTTTCAACACAGCAAAACAATCAGAGAAAAAGCCAGCAGACAAAAAGTTGGTCAATTGTTGGGAATTTGCAGTTTGATTGTTGTTTTCCTACTTGCAGCTTACGTTTCGCTTCCTTTGCAGACGATGACTTCAAGTAAATCTGTGGTGACAGTTCACTTAGATACAGAATCTATACATGCCCAAAACAGCATGGTCGTGAACCACAAAAATGCGGATGCCAATATGGAAATGGCTGATTTGTGGGTCAAATATCAATAGGATAGTGATTTGGTGAATTGAAAAGTGCCTAAAAAAAGCGTACTTTTGTCAAAACCGTTTGTATGAGAAATGAGCTGGTATATAACAGTTTGACAACAGGCAAAAAGCAAGGTCGAAAAAAAATAGCTGCTTTGATTGATCCCGACAAGGTGACTCAAAAAAAAGTAGATAGAATGGTACGTCATGCCGTCAATGCGGACGTAGATTACTTTTTTGTAGGTGGTAGTTTGGTGATGAACGATAGCCTATCTCGTTGGATACGAATCATCAAAAGCAGTTGTGACATTCCAGTAATCATCTTTCCAGGAAGTCCTCTCCAAATCAATGCGGATGCGGATGCTCTCTTTTTCCTCTCCCTTATTTCAGGTCGCAATCCAGAACTATTAATTGGACACCACGTAATTTCTGCTCCCATTTTACACCAAATGGACATTGAAGTAATGTCGACTGCCTATATGATTATTGATGGAGGCGCACCAACTACGGTTTCGTACATCAGCAACAGCAGCCCAATTCCTGCAAATAAACCTTCAATTGCAGTAGCTACAGCTTTGGCAGGGCAAATGTTGGGCATGAAAATCATCTATCTTGACTCTGGAAGTGGTGCGAAGATGCCCGTTTCCGAAAAAATGATTCGAGCGGTCAGCAGTCAAATTGAAGTGCCGCTGATAGTGGGCGGCGGAATTCGCACACCTGAATTGGCTCGAAACAGTTGTTTGGCAGGAGCAGATTTGATAGTCGTTGGAAATGCCCTTGAAACCGACCCGGCATTGGTCGAAGAAATGGCAGCGAGTGTGCATTCTGTGAGCAAATCCATCAGTCTTTAAGAAACATCCAAAATCACAATTCTAACATTCCGTAATCTTACCTCTACTCCCAAAGATATAGATTGTAAGATTATAGGATTTACGATGTTTGAGTTATCATTTAAATTACTGTAAATCAAAATTTTGATGTAATAGAAAGTTTT
This sequence comes from Chitinophagales bacterium, assembly GCA_049608825.1. GTDB lineage: Bacteria > Bacteroidota > Bacteroidia > Chitinophagales > UBA2359 > JAUHXA01. The sequence goes on along the minus strand of JBMYXW010000750.1, from coordinate 88 downwards.
GCTGTTCTAAAAGGAAAATTTTTGGATGTAGGAACAAATGAACAAATAGAAAGTCAATACATTTCAAACCATAAAATAGATGCTCAAG
>JBMYXW010000749.1:0-2282 GCA_049608825.1 Chitinophagales bacterium | reverse complement strand
TATACTGATCTTAATTATGGCTGCTGTATTTGCAATAACCTTTGTAGATAGCCCAACAGAAGTAGAGCCAATTCCGACAGAAGTTAGCCCTGAGCGAGATTCTCTGCGGAAAAAGTATCATCGTTATGCCAAAGAGTTGAATCATCCAAAAGATTTGATCCACATCAATCCTGAAAATAATAATTGCTTGACTTGCCACAAGGATATTGAGCCAATTAGAGTGGCGAGTTCTGGTATGATGCAAGATATTTATAAATTTGCTGCCAGTGCGGGTTTCCCTGACAATGACTGTATTGTTTGTCATGGGGGGAATCCAGAAGCCAAAACCCTTGAATTGGCACATGAAGGGACGATAGAACCTTTTGAAAAAGGCTTGGGACCAAAGAACTTTTATCCAGATCCAGGAAGCCCATTTATCAATGAACACACCTGCGGTGTTTGTCATGCCGATCAAGTAAAAACACAGTTTACCTCCTTGATGTATACCGAGGCAGGAAAAATACAAGGAACCACTTGGGGCTTTGGAGCAATTCAAGGATACGAACACAATGTCGCCAATACACACGTTCAAGAAGTGGTTGTGCATGAGCGTTTGGGAACAGAAATATACAAACAATACATGGCGCAGCTCAAAAAGGCAGAGCCACAAATTTTCCCTGGTGAAATGACAGCTTTGCCAGAAGCACCAACAGCAGAGGAAGTAAATGACAATCCACAATTATCGGTTTATACTTATCTTAGAATGGAATGCCAACGCTGTCATACAGGAGTGAAAGGTCGTTTCAAGGATGGCGATTTTAGAGGAATGGGTTGTAGTTCTTGCCACAGTCCTTATTCTAATAAAGGGTATTATGAAGGAGATGATCAAGCAATTCCTAAAGACGAAGTAGGACACATGTTAGTACATAGTATGCAATCGACAAGAGATGCAGAAGTAACGGTACATGGAAAAACTTACTCAGGGATTCCTGTCAAAACGTGTCAATCTTGCCACAACAGAGGTCGTAGAATTGGAGTTTCTTATGAAGGCTTGATGGAGACCTCTTATCAATCGCCTTTCATGGGAGATGGAGAGAAGCCGTCTAAGATTCATACAAAAAGTTACATGCATTTGGCACCAGATATTCACATGACAAAGGGCATGGTTTGCCAAGATTGTCATACTTCTGGAGATGCACATAGTTATGGTGATTTGTCGGGAGCAATTCAAGGAGCCGTAGAAATTGAGTGTGAGGATTGCCACGGAACACCGACCAAATATCCTTGGGAATTACCAATTGGATATGGGGATGAAATCGCAGGGCCTATACCCGCAGAAGGAGCTGCACGAGGGATTTCAGATACTTTATTGCCACATCAATTATATGGTGCCGTCAATCCAGTGGAAGATGGTTATTTGATTTCTGCACGAGGCAATCCAATGGGGAATGTTGTACGAAAAGGAGATCAAGTAGTCTTGCATAGTGCCAGTGGAAAGGATTTGGATTTAAAACCTTTGAAGTATTTAGTTGATAATGATGAGTTGAGTCGAGAAGCAAAGGTGGCTAAGATTCAAACACACATTCACATGGAAAAAATGGAATGTTATTCTTGTCACGCTACTTGGGCACCTCAGTGTTATGGTTGTCATATTAATATTGATTATACCAAGAATGATGGGAAACCTGACTGGGTGCAATTGGCAGGAATTGTGGACGAACATGGCTTGACTCCAGATGGCGTCTATAATGGCTTTAAGGGGCTGAATTTGGGAGAAGATAGTGATCTGTCAAAGGAAGAAATTGAGATTATTAAAGGTTTTATGATAACAGGAGAAGTGGCAGAGCAACGGAGTTATTTGCGTTGGGAAGATCCTCCTTTGGTTATCAATGGTGATCATCGTTTTTCTCCTGCTATACCTGGTTGCCAAACAACAGTAACGGTAAAAGGAGCAGATGGGAAAATGAAGTTGTTGAACCATATCTTTAAAGTGCCGAGCCATTTGGGAGAAGGTGGTGGAGAAGATGGTCAATTAGCGATTGATATGTCGCCCTTGCAGCCGCACACCATTCAGAAGAAAGCAAGGAGTTGTGAAAGTTGCCACACCAATCCGAAGACTTTTGGTTATGGTATTAATAGTGGAGATTTATATGCCGCACCAGATAGTAGTTATGTTGCTGATCATCCTTTGGCTTCAAATGTAGATACGCAATTTAATGCGATTCCAAATCTTAAAATGGATTGGTCTAGGTTTTTGGACGAAGATGGGAATCAATTACAAACGGTTGGACATCATTTTTCAG
>JBMYXW010000748.1:0-2282 GCA_049608825.1 Chitinophagales bacterium | reverse complement strand
GCTACTTGACTACTTAATTTTGTTTGATTATCTTCTTTTAATAAAAATTTATCTAAATCATCAATATGAAAATGAAACTCAACTCCATCGGAGCTGAATTTCAGTAATATCCGTGCTTTGTTTGGGTTGAACTTCGATGGAGTTCTCTCGTTTTCTCCTTGATTTTTCTACAAATATTCAATTCCTACGGAATTATACAAATTATAACCTTCACTCCAATACCACCAATTTTTCCCTCGCCCACACTTCTCCATCGACCTTCAATTGAAGCATATAAACACCCGAATTCCAATTTGCTAACTGCAATTCCCAACCATCTATTACTGTATCTATCTGCCAATCATCTATTTTTTGCCCCTGCAAATTGAAGGCTTCCAATACTACTTTTTTGCCATTGAAAACTGTGGGATTCGTAAAACTAATTTGCGTGAATTGTTGAGCAGGATTGGGGAATAATTGAAAGAAAGGCGATTCATTGAAGGTAAGCGTGTTTTCGATATTTGTCAAAATAATGGGTTCACACACCGTATTGTTCACATAATCTCTATCCAATTGGTCATTGCTTCCAGTGAGCCAAAAGCACATTTCTTTCACTCTTTCTATGTTGTTTTGGGCGGAGAAGGGCAAAGAATCTATGGTCAATGTTTCGTTGGGCGCTAAGACAAAGTCTCCAAGAAATATCCGCATTTTGAAATTTTGGTAGCTATTCAAATAGCATTGGTAGAGTGTATCTGCCCCCAAGTTTTTGATTTGAATCTCGGCAAGAAAGAAAAATTGATTTCCCGATGGAGTCAGTACTTCTTCAAAATCAAACAATTCCACTTTCTCAAGTTCAATATCTACAGTGGTTTCTGCTTGGTTTCCTGTTTCTTTATCAAAAGTTTTCAGAAAACTGTGGGTGGTTTGTTGAAGGGCTTCATATCCCAGTACACCAATTTCATTGTCTGATACTTGCAAATTAACAGGCTTGACATAAGAACTTCCAAAGTAAGAGGTGAAAAGAGGAGTGGAAAAATCCGATAAAAGATAACTTTCTAAACGCAGGGCATCGCTGTCTTTATTCTGCCCCAACAACCATATTTTATCAGAGGAGTATTCAAAAAAATGCAATTGGCTAAAGGAGGCAGCCAAATCATGAACTTGTGTATATTGAAGTTCAGCATCGAAGTAAATAAGCTCATTTAAACCCGCTGCAATTCCATCTTGTAGGTAAAAAATAGCTTGTTTTGATTCAGAAACGTATAGTTCATTTCCAACTGCGTCAAATTTTGTAATACCTTGATTGGAAGCGACCAAGATGTTTTTTTCTATATCTAAAAAGACATCATTGATTTCCAAATCTTCTTCTTCAAAAACCTTCAATTGGGAAAGCGAACCATTCAATAAATTGAGTTGAAAAATTCCTTTATGGATAGCATCATCACTTTTAATGTCATGAGTAATTAGCAGATTTTCGCTGTCTAACTCCAACATTTCTACAAATCGACTCCAACTATCAAAAAAATCCTCTCCCAAAATATCTTCTTCCATAAAGTCAAAACGAGTGAGTATTTCGCCTTCTTTATTTACCAAGACAATTTCTTTGGATGCCTGACCTACATCATGAGCGGGCATATAATCACTCAATACGGCAATATTTCCATTCTGCAATACAAGAATGTCTTTTATCCAACTAACTTCGTAATTACTCACTTCGGTTTGCCAAAGTATATCTCCTTCAGCATTGGTCATCATTAAGATGGCTGTTGAAAAAAAATAACCTCCAATTGGATGTGACACTGCTGCCTGTTGTATCGTTCCGAACACCCATTTTTCTTCTCCATAATAAACAGCATCTTCGGAGTAGGTATTATACCGTTGATTATAAGTCCTTTCAATGAATGGTGAATCCTCTATCTCTTGGGCATAGGATTGGAGTGAGCATAGAATAAAACAGCTTAAAAAGAAAACACTTGTTTGTATATAGATTGGTTTCATTACATAAAGAGTTTAAAAATGAACAAAAAACATTCATTATCAACCTATTTCCCCTATAAATGTAAAACTCTGCTAATCTACAACTAATTTTGAAGATAAGCAAATATTGATAATGAACGGAATAAATTCCATTCTACCTATCTCGAACATACAACCTCAAATACACCTGCCCCTTTTTCAATTCTTTCTTCAATCGCCAATTACCATCCTCTTTCTGCAATGCCTCCAAATCCGCATCGCTAAAGTCATTCATCACATTGGACTGCAAAATGTATTGGAAATCAATCATTTCAAAGGCATCTTTG
>JBMYXW010000747.1:0-2284 GCA_049608825.1 Chitinophagales bacterium | reverse complement strand
GGTAGGTTTTGAAGGATTGTGAGTTCCTTTGAGTCGGCTAATCAACTCCGAAAATATTTCCCAATCGTATTTAGTACCTTCTTCTTTTTCCAAAATAGGTTGCGAAAATTTCGCTGTATTTCGCACTGCCAAATAGTGAAAAGTTACATCGTAGTGTCCGACCTCCAAGCCTGTTGCAGGCGGCAAAATAATGTTGGCGTGCTTGGTGGTTTCATTGAGGTAAATGTCCATAGACACCATGTACTCCAATTTTTGAAGGGCTTTTTCGACCTGCTTGCCATTGGGAGTAGATAAAACGGGATTGCCACAGCAGGTAAACATCGCTTTGATTTGCCCTTCTCCTTCGGTCAATATTTCCTCTGCCAAAGTAGCCGAAGGCAGTTCTCCCAAATGTTCGGGCAAACCTCTCACCCGACTTTTCCAACGATTGAATTTCAGTTGCCCCTTTTGGCTTGGGCGAATCGTTTCAAAAGCAGGTGAAGCAAACATCAAACCGCCAGCCGTATCAAAGTTGCCCGTCAAGATGTTCAATACATTGATAAGCCACTGACTCAACCCCCCAAATTTGACTGTAGAAACCCCCATTCGACCATAACAGACGGCTGAAGGTGCTTCTGAAAATTCTTTCACCAACTGACGAATCGTTTCTTCTTCAATGCCTGTTTTTTGTGCTACCATTCCGACATGAAAGGGTGCAACCATCAACTTCAATTGTTCTATTTCGGCAGTGTCTATACACGCTTCCAAATGTCCCAACTTGACCCAATCACGCACCAATACTGCTCGAACCATCCCCAAAAGCAACCATACATCTGTTGCAGGTTTGATAAAAATATGTTGATCTGCTTTGCCAGAAGTTTCGGTAAATCGTGGGTCAATAACCACTACTTTGCCGCCTCTTTTTTGGATAGCCTTCAATCGGTTGGACACATCAGGTGCGGTCATGATGCTGCCATTGGAGGCGATTGGGTTTGCCCCCATAATCAACCAAAAGTCGGTGCGGTCAATATCGGGAACGGGCATCAATAAGGGGTGTCCAAACATGGTCATGCCTGCCAAATGATGCGGTAATTGGTCGACAGAAGTGGCAGAGAAACGCACTTTTGTTTTCAAGGCTCGAATGAAATTGGGTGAAAACAAAAGGCTGCCATAGTTGTGTACCGTTGGATTTCCATTGTAGGTTGCCACCGCATTGTCTCCATATTTGGCTTGAATGGCTTTGAAATTATTTACTACTTCGTCATAAGCTTCTTCCCAAGAAATCTGTTCCCAACCATCGGCTGTTCTTTTGATGGGATACTTCAATCGGTCGGGGTCTTCGTGTATGTCCTTCAATGCTACGGCTTTGGGGCATATATGTCCTCGGCTGAAAGGGTCTTTTTTATCTCCTTTGATAGATAGGATTTCATTGCCTTCGAGTGTGATTTCCAAGCCACACATGGCTTCACACAATGGACAAGTTCTGTATTTGGTGTTGGTTGATGTCATGTTGATTTGTTTTGAAGTAGTAGGTCTGCCAACAAATATAAGGCTTTAGAAGGATATTTCAGTTCCTTATCTTAATATTCAGTTTATTCAAAATTCAAAACGGGTCAAGTACTTAATCACTCCCCAACCTTCAAGCCCAATTCCTTCCCTTTCTCCAACATAAACTGAAAAGCTGCATCGTATTCATTCGGAATATGACCGTCCAAAATCGCTTCTCGAATCGTCTTTTTGATGATGCCCACATTTTTACTTGGAGGAATACCAAAAGTTTCCATGATGATGTCGCCACTAATAGGAGGCTGCCAATTGCGGAGGCGGTCTTTTTCTTCCACCTCTTTCAGTTTGATTTTCACCACCTCATAGTTCTCCAAATAACGTTTGACTTTTGCTTCGTTTTTGGAAGTGATGTCGGCCTGACACAAAATCATCAGCTTGTCAATGTCGTCACCTGCATCAAACAACAACCTACGAATCGCAGAATCTGTCACATCTCCTTTTGTCAAGGCGATTGGGCGCAGATGCAAAGCCACCATTTTTTGGATAAACCTCATGCGCTCATCCATTGGTAGCTTCAAACGTCGAAAAATGCGAGGAGTCATTTTGGCTCCCAATACTTCATGTCCGTGAAAAGTCCAACCGTGGTCAGGGTGAAATCGCTTGGTTGGTGGCTTGGCAATGTCGTGCAAAATTGCAGCCCATCGAAGCCATAGGTCTTTGCTCATCAATGCGACATTGTCGAGAACTTCTAAAGTGTGGTAGAAATTGTCTTTGTGTCCGATGTTATTGCGCCACTCTA
>JBMYXW010000746.1:0-2288 GCA_049608825.1 Chitinophagales bacterium | reverse complement strand
TAGTTGAAGAATTTCGAAATAATAATGCCTTAATACCTTATAAATAATTGATGGTGAAAAAGTAAAGGTGTTTGGATTTTCCATCAAAACACCTTTATTTCTTTAACTTAGTTACGTTTCAATTAAGAAAGAAGTTTTACCAAGCATTACAGTACGAAAACAAACAATAAAATCAAAACCTTCCAATCATCCCCTTCGCCTCTTCAATCGCCTTACCGATTCCACCAGGATTCTTACCGCCAGCCGAAGCATAAAACGTCTGACCACCGCCACCACCTTTGATGTTTTTGGCGAGTTGTCGAATGATTTTACCCGCATTTTTGTTGGGATTCTCTTTAGTAGAAGCATCGTCAAAAGCCACTGTTAAATTCGCTTTTCCCTTGAGGTTTGCACCCAAAACGAGGAACAAATTCGATACCTCTTTGCGAAGATTGAAAGCAATGTGTTTAATCATATCTGCGGTATCTACCGAAATCTCTTGACCAATGAAATTCACCCCATCAATCACTTCGATTTTAGACTTCAATCCCACCTTGATTATATTTGCCTGAATCTGCTGCATCCGTTCAACCTCCTTCTTCAATAGCGCATTTTCATCTGCCAAGTTCTGGACAACGCCTGCTAAATCTTTGGGTTTGTTGAACATTGCATTGATGCTATTGAAGGCATCCAACTGACTGCTAATCGTCTCAAAAGCCTTCGTGCCTGTGATACCTACCAAGCGTCGAACCCCAGCCGCTACGGAAGTTTCTTCAATGATTTTGCAGAAGCCAATTTCACCCGTTGCAGCTACGTGTGTGCCACCACAGAGTTCTACCGAATAGTCACGGTCAAATACGATTACCCGCACCTCATCGCCGTATTTTTCACCAAATAGAGCCGTTGCGCCCATATCCATAGCCTCTTGAATCGGCATGTCTCGCAATTCCTCCAAAGCAATATTTTGGCGAATTTTTTCATTTACAATGCGTTCGATTTGCTGCAATTGTTCCTTGCTCACTTTTTCGTAGTGGGCAAAATCGAAGCGCAGGTATTCGTCATTGACCAACTGTCCCTTCTGCAATGCGTGTTCGCCCAATACTTTGTGCAAAGCCGCATGAATGAGGTGAACGGCTGTGTGGTTATTTGCCGTTTTTTGGCGTTTGTCTTGACTGACCACCGCTTTTACAGGCATGGTGATGTCTTCGGGTAGTTTTTTGATGTAGTGAACAATGAGATTGTTCTCTTTTTTGGTATCAAAAACCGAGATTTTTTCATCGCCAAATTGAAGGTAGCCCGTATCACCAACTTGCCCGCCGCTTTCGGCATAAAAAGGCGTTTGGTCTAGGATGATTTGGAAGTAAGATTTTTTCTTTTCCTTCACCTGACGGTATTTCACCACCTGCGAAATTGTCTCCAAAGTATCGTAACCTACAAATTCATTTTCGATTCCGTCCATCAATTCTGTCCAGTCACCCGTTTCCACTTTGGTCGCTTGTCGAGCACGGTCTTTTTGGATTTTCATTTCTGCTTTGAAGCCCTCTTCATCAACCGAAAAGTTTTTTTCAGTAGCCAACAATCGGGTCAAATCTATCGGAAAACCAAAAGTGTCCAACAATTTGAAGGCATCTTCTCCTTTGATAGTCGTGGTTAAAGATTGTTCTAAACCTTCTTCAATTTTGGCAAAACGCTTCAATCCTGCTTCCAAAGTTCGCAAGAAAGCTTTTTCTTCCTGCAAAATGATTTTTTCGACATACCCTTGTTGCTCCTTCAATTCGGGGAATAATTCTCCAAACTGCTCGACCAATACACTCACCAACTGATGCAAAATCGGCTTCTTCCAGTCCAAAAAGCTGAACGCATAGCGCACACCTCTTCGAAGAATACGGCGAATAACATAACCTGCGCCCGTGTTAGAAGGCATTTGACCATCTACTATGGCAAAGGTAATCGCTCGGATGTGGTCAGCAATTACTCGAAGGGCAATGTCGGAAGGTTCGCTTTTGCCGTAAGGAACATCGGTAATTTCGCTAATTTTGGAGATAATAGGCGTAAAAACATCTGTTTCGTAGTTGGATTGTTTGCCCTGAATGACCATACAAAGTCGCTCAAATCCCATTCCTGTATCTACATGATTGTCGGGCAGAGCCTCCAAACTTTTGTCCGCCTTTCGATTGAATTGGATAAATACCAAATTCCAAATCTCCACGACTTGCGGATGATCGGCATTCACCAAAGCCTTGCCATCCCTCAATGCACGGTCGGCATCGGGGCGAATATCCACATGGATTTCGGAACAAGGACCACAA
>JBMYXW010000745.1:0-2300 GCA_049608825.1 Chitinophagales bacterium | reverse complement strand
CAGGTGATGAATATTATGTGAGTGCGTTCATAGACGACGATAAGTCTAAACAAGGCGCAATTTTACAAGGTATTCCTGTTATCGCCTTCAGTGGTATTTTTAATCTAATTGAACGTAAAAAAGTAAAAAAAGTGTTGTTGGAAAGCGCAACACAACACGATTATAGCAAGGGCTTGAGTGCTGCGGAGGAAGCCATTTTTGACGATATTATTAGTCGTTATGCCCACGAAATTGTGGGTAACTTTCGCCCCAAAACCTATCACTTGGCAAGTAAAGTATTGCCTCGTTTCCTCTCTCGATTACTCAACCCTCTTTCTTCTCGAAAAATTTTGAAGGTTAAATACCGCCTCAAAGATCGCCTCAAAATCATCGGACAAATAGAATTGATTAGAGAATTGGCAACGAAGGGAACATTGGTTGTTGTGCCTACACATTTTAGTAATTTGGATTCCATCATGGTGGGTTGGTCATTACATACCATTGGTTTACCAGCTTTCTTGTATGGCGCAGGATTGAATTTATTTAACAGTCGTGTCTTTGGATATTTTATGGGACGTTTGGGAGCCTACCGTTTGGATAGGCGAAAAAAGAACCCTCTTTATATGGAAGCCCTCAAAATGTATTCGCAAATTGTAGTGGAAAGAGGCTGCCATAGCTTGTTTTTTCCAGGAGGAACTCGCTCTCGTTCAGGTTCGATAGAGTCACGATTGAAGCTGGGTTTATTGGGAACAATTGTTGAAGCACAAAGACGCAATTTTGTAACCGAAATCCCCAAATATGGTAAAGAACCTGCCAATCGAGGCAATAAAATATTTATTGTTCCGCTGACCTTGAATTACCACTTTGTACTGGAAGCCAAACGATTGATTGACCAACACTTGAAACAAAGCGGAAAAGACAAATACTATATCGACAAAGATGTATTTCCGAGCAGCAAGAAAGCCTACGAATTTGCAAAGAGTATGATGGGCGAACGCTCCGAAATCATCTTGTCTTTTGGCAAACCGATTGACATCTTTGGGCATCCTGTCGATGCAGAAGGCAATAGTCTGGACACCAATGGCAATCCCGTTGACATTCAAAATTACTTCGTTTCGGATGGGAATATGCAGGAAGACAAACAGCGAGACGAAGAATATACCCGTTTGTTGGGGGAACATATTCTGAAGCAGTTCTACCAATACAATGTTGTTCTTTCGAGTGATTTGATTGCTTTCATTGCTTTTGAATTGTTGAAAAAAAGAAACCCCCAATTCGATATTTTTGGTTTGCTTCGACTTCCAGAAGAAGAGCGAATTATTCCCTACGATGATTTTGTAGCAATCGTCGAAAAAATCAGAAAGGAGCTAAATCTCCGAACAAAATTGGGCGAACTAAAAATTGCCGACCACCTCAATACGGATATTCACCGCCTCATCAATCATGGAATGAGCAATATTGGTTTATACCACACCGAGCGACCTATACGAAAAACAGAAGGTGGTGACATTACGAGCGACAATATGAACTTGCTTTATTATTACCACAATCACCTGTTGGGGTATGAGTTGGAGAAGTTGATATAAGAGAAACCTCACTAAATTTATTCAAAATTCATCATTAAAAATTCAGCATTAAATGAGTTACGGTGTCATTGGTTCGGGAAATTTTGGTACTGCGATGGCAAATGTCATGGCACTCAACGGCAAAGTATTGATTTACGTTCGACGAAAAGAAGTGTACGATAACATTATCAATAAACGCTTCAATCGAGGTCAAAACATGCACCCAAATGTGCGTCCAACTATGAGTTTGGAGGAAGTCGCCGAAAACTGCAAAATTATTTTTCCATTGGTACCTTCTTCTAATTTTCGAGAAATGATGAAAAAGGCAGCCCCCTGCCTCACTCCTGAGCACATTCTAATTCATGGAACTAAAGGACTCGACCTTGACCGACCTTCAAATATTCAGATGGAAAAAGCAGCTCCGCTTCGACGAGAGTACATTCACACCATGACCGACATCATTCAACAAGAAAGTGTAGTGATTCGAGTAGGATGCCTTTCTGGCCCCAACTTATCAAAAGAAATTGCGAACAATGAACCTACTGCAACAGTAGTTGCCAGTCGTTTTGATGAAGTAATCACAAAAGGAAAGCAAGCATTGAGAGGTTCCATGTTTCGGGTTTATGGGAGTCACGATGTATTGGGAGTCGAATTGGCGGGTGTTTTGAAAAACATCATGGCATTGGCTGCAGGAATGTTGCGAGGCTTGAATTTTGGCGAAAATTCTAAGGCGATGTTGATTTCTCGTGGCTTGGG
>JBMYXW010000744.1:0-2305 GCA_049608825.1 Chitinophagales bacterium | reverse complement strand
AAGAGTAAACACATATTTTTTAATATGAAATATTTAAATTAAAGAAAATTAAAAATATAGTAATTTTTATCATCATTATATTTAAAAAATATTCTAATAATTTATAAAAAACCGCTTATTATTCGAAGAACAATAAGCGGTTTTCATTCAACTTAATTTAATAAGAAAAGATTATACCAGTATCAGTATTTGATAAATTTGTGCTGAATACTTGTTTTTTCACTATTAATGCGTAAAATGTAAATACCTGTTTGTAAATTACGAACATCAATCTGCGTGGTATTTACTTGATTTATTGAGCTTTCGATCGGTTGTTCAGACAACAAACGTCCACTTATATCCAATATTTGAACCGAAAGATCTTGGCTGTTAGAAGTAGTAAAAGCTACATTCAACCAATCATTGGTTGGAATAGGCTTTACTTCTATCCATCCAAAACCGCTGCTTTCTCCTCTTTGTAAGCTAATCGTAGCCAACAATTCTGAGCGACCGTCCAAATCTGTTTGTGACAAACGATAGTAAGTAATTCCAGCAGTTGTTGGTTCTCTGTCCAAATATTCGTAACTGCTTGGCAATTGACTATTCCCTACTCCTGTTACTTTAGCGATGGTTTCAAAAGATTGTCCATCAAAAGAACGCTCCAGAGTAAAAAAGTCGTTGTTGGTTTCAGAAGCCGTCACCCATTGAAGTTGATTTCCTTCTGTGAGTACTTCGCCTTCAAAACTCAAAAATTCTACGGGTAATGGTTTGCAATCAATCACGTCAGAAACAAAACTTGCAGTACATCCATTTGCATCTTCAATATTGAGTGTATAAGCTGTTCCACTCTCAAAAGGGCCTAATTGAAAATTATCATTTTGGAATTCACCAGCAACACTTCCTGTTAAGTTGTAAGGAGCCGTGCCATTGGTAATCGTCACATTGACCATATAATTGGCTTCGCCATCTTCGTTGCAAAGAAATGGAGCAGTAATGGTGATAGGGTTTGTTTCACAATCGTCCTCTTTACTACAAGCAATAATCTCTGAATTGACCTGAGCCGTACAACCGTTATCATCTTCAACATTGAAATTGTAAGTCGTTCCATCCGTAAAAGGACCAATAGAGAAAGTACTCTCGTTGATGGTTTCATTTAAATCTCCTGTGATTATATAAGGTGCTGTACCATTTGTGATTGTAACATTCACTGTATATAGTCCACTTGTTTCGTCACAATCCACCTCATGTATTACACCAATAGGGTTTGTTTCACAATCTTCAAATTTAGAACAAGCAATCACTTCAGAATTAACTTCTGCGGTACAATCATTGTCATCTTGAACTGAAAAATTGTAGGTTGAGCCATCAGTAAAAGGCCCAATCGTGAAAGTATTGTCTTCAATGGTTTCGTTCAAATCACCTGTAATGATATAAGGAGCAGCTCCATTTGTAATCGTTACATTTACAGTATAAAGTCCACTTGCTTCATCACACTCTACAATGTGTTCTACAACGATAGGGTTGGCTTCACAATCTACAACTGCTACTAAAGGTGGGCAAGTCAAATCTTTGATAATTTGTCCACGAATTTCACCTCCAGGGTGCAAGTCTGTATGAATGTTTACATACGTATTGCCATCTTGAATCGCTCTTGCAGTCTCTTCTCCAAAACCTTCACTCCAATAAGTGAAACCACCACCATTGCTGAAAAGGTCGGTCATATTGAAGATAACATCACCGTCCATTCCCGCAGGAGCTTGGTGAATATGCGCTCCTGTAAGGTCGCCTGTCAAACCACTGACTACTACCATTACGTGTGCATTGCTTAGGTTTCTATCAATAGAAGCCATTCCACCGCCAGTAGCCGTAGGAGCATCAACCGCACTTGTTTCTTGGTCTCCGCACAAGTCATAACCATAACCATCTCTTGCCAATCGGAACAACTGACCTCTAACTTCACCTGCGGGGAATCCAGGTGTATGTACATTGATGTAAATATTTCCTGTCAATAAAGCATTGATCAATTCTGGTGATACATCAGTTGAACTACCAACAGTTTGATTTCCATCAATACCCTCTGACAAATTCAACAATACACCTCCATTTGTTCCCAAAGCTGCATTGTGAAAATGAGCTGCATCAAAATTGCCACTCAATCCATCGGTTACAACTCTATAAGTAATCTCGTCAAAAGTCGGACTCAAAGTAACTGCTGCAAAACCTGTTGCTTCTGTTACAGCAGAAGGAACTTCTTGTGCGCCTGACAACCAAGTATCGAAGGTCAAACCTCTATCTAAGTTCAATTGTCCACGAATTTCTCCACCAG
>JBMYXW010000743.1:0-2318 GCA_049608825.1 Chitinophagales bacterium | reverse complement strand
AAAAAAGATGAAATGGAAGCAATATTAAAAGGTCAATCACTCGAAATTTTGACAAAAGTATGCCAAAAGGATTTTGCTCAAAAACTTGAATCATGCAAAAATATTCCTTTGGAAGAAGCTCAAAATCAAGCACTGCAAAGAGAAATAATAAAAATGTATGTTGATGACCAAGCAGCAAGAAGAAACCTGATGAAACACATCATTGAAAAATACGATTTGGATTCAACCGAAGTGAGCCAAGAAAATACGACATGGGTTGATGAGGTAAATCGGGAACGACTGAAGGAGATAATTGAAGAATTTGGATTTCCAACGCTCAAGCTAATAGGCACAGATGCCATGCAGGGAGTATTTCTTATCATACAGCACTCCGATTCGGATGTAGAATGGCAGAAATCACAATTGCCCAATATCGAATCGGCTGTTAGAAATGGGGATTTGCCTCCACAAAAATATGCTTATGTATTCGATAGAATTCAAGTGAATACTAAACAAGCACAAAGGTATGGCACACAATTTTCAAATGTTGACCTGCAAAATAAAATTGTAGAATTGAGAGATACAGAAGATTTGAGTTTGTTGGATACAAGAAGACGAGAAATGGGAATGATGCCGATAGAAGTATATAAAAGAATCATGCTTAGAAACTCACTAAAAAGAAAAAAGAATTAGGGGTAAAACCTGAATTTCAACGAAAAACACACAGGATATTTCTATATCTCGCTTAAAGTCTATTTTTAACATGGATTGAGCGAGATAAAAGTTTCTATATTTCGCTTAATCTCACAAATTTTACCGCATTAAGCGAAATTTAGCTATTGGTGGAAGCAAAGGTGGATTACACAACAGAATTAAAGCACCTTTTCTTTTTACTATCTTTGTAAAGCATCAAATTTCAGCATGAAAATTAGCTCCAATGAAACCATTGCCTTTAAATGTTCAGACTTTCAGAAAAATAATTGCAGGAAATTATCTATACATTGACAAAACCGATGAAATCGCCAAACTGCTTCAATCTCCAGACGGATATTATTTTCTTTCTCGCCCTCGAAGGTTTGGCAAATCGCTGTTAATTAGCATTTTGGAGGAGCTGTTTAAAGGCAATCAAGAACTCTTCAAAGGGTTATATATTTACGACAAAATAGAGTGGAAAACGCATCCTGTAGCTCGCATTGATTTTAGCAAACTGACCTATAAGGATGGGGAAGAATTGGAGAAAGCTCTGTTGGCTCATTTTGATGCGATTGCGAAAGAGTATGAGCTATCACTGGTCAAACCCCAAATGAAGGAAAGGTGGGCAGAACTGATTGCCAAACTCTATGAAAAAACGCAAATGCCTGTTGTGCTGTTGATTGACGAATACGATGCGCCTATCAATAGCTTTATTGACCAGCCTCTTATCCTAAAAGATATTCAAGAGGTCATTCGGGAGTTTTATAAAACAACCAAGGCGTTGGATGAATATTGGCGGTTTGTATTCGTGACAGGCATTACCAAATATGCCAAACTTTCTTTGTTCTCTGCCATCAACAACATCACCGATATTAGCATACATCCGAGGTATCATGCCATTTTGGGAATCAGTGTGGCAGACCTTGAAGTCTATTTCAAGGATTCTTTGATGGCTTTGGAGGAAAAATTTGATATGAGCAGAGAGGCATTGTTGGAATACATTCGATGGTGGTACAATGGCTATTCTTGGAATGGTCAAGACAAGTTTTGCAATCCTTATTCCTTACTCCATTTGTTTGATAGACTGCAATTTAAAAATCACTGGTTTACAACGGGTACGCCTTCTTTGCTTATCCAACAAATCAAAAAACCAAATCAATCTGTTGCCAATTATGAGCAGATAAAGGTGTCTGAATCTGCTTTTGAAAGTTTTGAAGTGGAAGATATGCCTTTGGAATCTTTGCTTTGGCAAACGGGTTATTTAACCATTGTCAAGATAAAAGAAAGCATTGAAGAAACACAATACACCTTGTCTTTTCCGAATAATGAAGTACGTGTTTCTTTTGTCAAACACATTTTGGCAACTTATACCAACTACAATCTCAACCGAGTAGAACCTGATGCAAAACGATTGAAGCGGTATTTATTGGAGGAAAATTTAGATGGTTTCATTAGGCTTCTGCAAAGATTCATTGGAGGTATTCCCTCCAAATTGCACATTCAACATGAGTTTTACTATCATTCTCTTTTTTACATGATTCTCACTTTGGTTGGTGTCAAGTTGAGATTGGAGGAACGCTACTATAAAGGGGATGTTGATGGAGTATTAGAGTTTAAGGGTAAAGTGTATATCATTGAATTCAAAT
>JBMYXW010000742.1:0-2325 GCA_049608825.1 Chitinophagales bacterium | reverse complement strand
CCCTTCTATGAAATCAACTCCTTCTCCCCTACTATCGTCAATACCTCCTCGCTTGTCAAAATCTCTGCAAGAGACAAAGTTCTCGACATTTCGTATTTGTAGAAGAACTTCATGGTGTGGATTTTGCTTTCATAAAACTCCGCTGTCTGCTCCATTTTGCCTGTCACCAAAGCCTGTTTTGCAGCCACAGCCATTTTGAGCCATTGCCACCCAATCACAATCGTTCCAAAGAAATCCATGAAGATATTGGCATCCGACAAAAAGCGTTCAAAGTCGCCCTTTTGAGCAAAACCACCCAAAAACTGCAATACCTCTTGAGTCAAGCCCAAATTCTTGGTAAGCTTTGCAGCATAAGGTTTCAAATCATCGTAGGTAGAAGCCGCTTCAATAACTTCCTGCATTTCATTCACCAAAAGCTGAAATGCTTGACCGCCTTTCATCATCATTTTTCGACCCAACAAATCCTGTGATTGAATCCCTGTTGTACCTTCATACAGTGAGTAAATGCGAATATCACGGGCATATTGTTGCAGCACAAACTCGGAACAGAACCCATAACCACCTAAGATTTGCAGCCCATTTTTGGTTGCTTCCTGTGCTTTTTCGGCAGGAAAAGTTTTGACAATCGGTGTAAGCAATTCCGACAAAAGGTAGTATTTTTCTTTTTCTTCGGTTTTGACATGCTCCCAATCTTGGTAAATCGAAGCCTCCAAAATCAAACTCAATCCGCCTTCTGCAATCGCTTTTTGGAGCAGCAGCATTCGACGAACATCTGCATGGTTGATAATCAAAGTTTGGTCTTGCTGCACATTCTTACCACCTTTGCTGTTCAATCGACGACCTTGTGGGCGTTCATTGGCATATTGAAGAGATGCATAATAAGCTGCAGTAGCAATTGCGGTAGCTCCTCGTCCTACTCCAATTCTCGCCTCATTCATCATCTGAAACATGTGTTTCAAACCTCTGTTGGCTTCTCCAACCAACCAACCTTTACTGTTGTCTTTTTCGCCAAATGCCAAATGTGTTGTACACAGTCCACGCTGGCCCATTTTCTGAAAATCACCTGCTGTAATGACATCATTCGACTCCAATTTACCATTTTCGCCTACTCTAAATTTGGGTACTGCAAAAAGCGAAATTCCTTTTGTGCCTGCTGGCGCACCTTCAATGCGAGCCAATACCAAATGTACAAAATTCTCAAAATAAGGGTGATCGCCTGCTGTAATGAAGATTTTTTGCCCCTTGATTTGGTAGCTGCCATCTCCATTTGGAGAAGCAGTAGTTGTGACATCCGAAAGTGAACTGCCCGCCTGTGGCTCGGTCAAACACATCGTGCCGCCCCAACGTCCTTCTACCATCGGAGGCATAAATCTATCCTTCAATTCTTGTGTGCCGAATGCACGAATCAAATTAGCGGCCCCAGCAGGAAGCGAAAAATATGGTGCAACATTGTTGTTGGCACAGTCCAAAATAAAATGAACGGCTGTGTAAAGCATATAAGGTTGCTGAACACCTCCCTCATCGTAGTCAAAATGAGATCCCACAAAACCCATTTCTGCTCCTTTTTCGAGGATGTTCTTCAATTGTGGAATGACATAAATGCCGCCATCATCGTAGCGAGATTCATCTTCGTCCATTTCTCTAAAGCAGGGATACAGCTCTTGGTCAGAATAGTCTTTCACCGCATTCAAGAACATATCTACGCTTTCTCGGTCGTAATCTTGGAATCGTTCGTATTGAAATAATTCTTCGGTATGGTGTACTTCGTAGAGAAGGTAACGAAGCGTATTCATATCTATATACTTGCTTGCCATATTATTTGATTGTTTTAAAGTTGTTTGTTTGAATGGAAAGAAAAATAATTCATCAAAAATAACCATTTTTTTCAAAAAATGTTTGCAGATTCAAATAAGCGTCCTATATTTGCATCGCCTTAGGAAATA
Organism: Chitinophagales bacterium; assembly: GCA_049608825.1. Taxonomy (GTDB): domain Bacteria; phylum Bacteroidota; class Bacteroidia; order Chitinophagales; family UBA2359; genus JAUHXA01. Next base: position 382 of record JBMYXW010000742.1, on the reverse strand, counting down.
AGGCACATATCAACAAGGGAGATTAGCTCAGTTGGTTCAGAGCACCTGCCTTACAAGCAGGGGGTCGTTGGTTCGAATCCAACATTTCCCACCTTATAAATCAAGCACTTACAGCAAATTGTTGTGAGTGCTTTTTCTTTGGAGTTTAACATAGGTTCAACAAACTATCAGATTTCTACAAAAACCCTATAACAAGGAACTCATTTTACTGTATTTTTTATTGTCGTTTCTTTCGTTTTTCCTCCCTTCTCACGCTTCTTTTTATCTATGGTACGATTAAAGCATCCTTAAAAAGCATTTTTATAAACGTTTCTTTGTAGTTTCAATTCATATATACTGAGAATTTTACTAAATTTGCTGATGCACGCAAGTTTGCTTCTTA
>JBMYXW010000741.1:0-2338 GCA_049608825.1 Chitinophagales bacterium | reverse complement strand
TCCTGTTCGACCCAACCCTTGCGCTCCTCAAAACTACCATTGTGAATATGGCCATCATATACATGCAAACCACCCATCTCTAAATGAGGCAGTTCTGCCACCAATTGATGCAATTCTATTGCAGCTTGATTCGCTTTGATGCCGCTTCGGTGATAACCATTGTTGATGTCCAACAATACATTCAATTGAAGATTTGCAGCTTGACAAACCTCATTCAGTTTTCGAGCAGTCACCTCATTGTCAACCAAAGTTCGCCATTTGATTTCGGGAAAATGTTGCATCAAACTCAACAAACGGGGAATTTTGGTATCGGTTGGTTGATGCGCTAAAATTACATCCTTGCCGCCGTTCAAAGCAATCATTTCTGCCTCTGCAATCGTAGCGCATTTGAATTTGGTGATTCCGTATTCTTCAACGTGCATACGAATCACTTCCCCCATTTTGTGGGTTTTGACATGCGGACGAAGACGTTCAATACCACCTGCTGTTCGGATGGCAGATTCGATATTTAGACGGACTCGGTCGGGGTAAACGAGCAAAGCTGGGGAATCGATTTGGTGGATGTTTTGGACGGTGTACCAATTCATGGTTTTATTGCTTGATGGTTAAATTGCTGAATGAAAAATTCTACCTTTATCAAAAGTAAACAGAATCTTCCTATTTAAAAACAAACATGAAAGCAATACAACTCTATCAATTCGGCAGTCCTGAGCATTTTTACATTGGCGAATACGAAACACCCGAACCAAAGCCTTCCGAAATCCAAGTAAAAGTAGCTGCAACGGCTTTGAATCGTGCCGACACCCTCCAAAGAATGGGCAAATATCCACCACCAAAAGGAGCAAGTCCTATTCTGGGTTTGGAAATGTCGGGAACGGTCAGCAAAGTGGGCAGTGAGGTTAGCAAGTGGAAAGTTGGGGATAAAGTTTGTGCTTTGTTGTCTGGAGGTGGTTATGCGGAATATGTGGTAATTGACCAAAATCTTGCCGCCCCAATTCCTTCAAATCTCACTTTGCAGCAAGCCGCAGCGATTCCCGAAGTTTTCTTGACCGCCTATCAAGCCTTAGACTGGTTGGCAGAGTTGAAGGGCGGTGAAAGCATTTTGATTCATGCGGGCGCAAGTGGCGTGGGTACAGCAGCCATTCAAATCGCTCGTGAAAAAGGCGCAACTGTTTATGTGACGGCTTCAAAAGGCAAACACGAAACTTGCCTTCAATTGGGCGCAACGAAAGCAATTGATTATCGAAGTGAGAATTTTGAAGAGGTAATATTGCAGGAGACAGAAGGTCGAGGTGTAGATGTAGTATTGGATTTTTTGGCTGCTCCTTATTTTCAGAAAAATCTCAATTGTTTGGCAGTCGATGGGCGGATGGTGATGTTGGCTTTGATGGGCGGAATCCAAGTTGAAAATCTCAACTTGGTGCCGATCCTCCGCAAACGCCTCAAAATTATGGGCAGCACTTTGCGAAGTCGAAACCTTGATTACAAAACCAAACTCACCACTGATTTTTGGAGTTTTGCTTACAATCGCTTTGAAGATGGGGGAATGAAACCTGTGATAGACAGCGTTTTTGATTGGAGCGAAGTAGCAGACGCACATCGCTACATGGAGGCAAATCGGAATAAAGGGAAGATTGTATTAAAGATGGAAGCAATTTAACAATAAAACAACACAAGCATTTTAAAAATTCCCCCTTTGAAGCCATATCTTTGCGCCTTCATTTTCAAAACATACAATCCAAAGCAAAAATATGTCTTTAATAAAAGTCAAAAAAGCACTTATAAGTGTATCTGACAAAACGGGTTTGATTCCGCTTGCTCAAGCATTGAAGTCCTTCGGCTGTGAAATTATTTCGACTGGCGGTACAGGTCGAAAATTGGCAGAAGCGGGTATTGCATACACCGACATCTCCAAAGTAACGGGCAATCCTGAAGCTTTTGGTGGGCGAATGAAAACCATTTCCTTCAATATCGAATCCGCATTACTATTTGACCGTGAGCGAGATGCCAAAGAAGCGGCTGATTTAAACATTGAAGCCATTGATATGGTGGTCTGCAATTTGTATCCCTTCAAAAAAGTATTGGAAGCGGGAGCAGATTTTGAAACTTTGATTGAAAACATCGACATTGGAGGACCGACAATGGTTCGTGCCGCTGCAAAAAATTTCAAATATGTAGCGACCATTACCGACCCCAATAGCTATGAAGCCATCATTGCAGAATTGGAAGCCGAAAATGGCGCATTGACCTACGAACTCCGCCACGAATTGATGCGAATTGCCTTCAATCACACTGCAGATTACGATGCAATGATTGCACAAGCAATGGACAAATCACG
>JBMYXW010000740.1:0-2338 GCA_049608825.1 Chitinophagales bacterium | reverse complement strand
TTTACTTTAATATGTCACCTCAAAACTGGTGTGACATCCCCCAATCCCCTTCAAAGGGGGACTTTTCCAACTATTGGTTAATTCCCCTCTTGGGAGGGGTTGGGGTGGGTTGCGTTGGATTTGACTTGTAGAAAACATCCAGAACTATAAATTGCTGTTTTATTTCAATTTTCATTTAGACAAGAACCTATGGCTTTTGTAGTATCAGCACGGAAATACAGACCCCAAAAATTCAAAGAAGTAGTCGGGCAATCCTCCGTCACTACGACTTTGAAGAATGCGCTTAAGAACGACAAACTGGCGCAATCTTTCTTGTTTTGTGGACCAAGAGGAGTAGGTAAAACAACTTGTGCGAGGATTTTGGCAAAGGTCATCAACTGCAAAAATGTGACGGAAGATACCGAACCTTGCGGCACTTGTTCGTCCTGTACTTCCTTCAATGAATCCGCTTCTTTCAACATCTTTGAGTTGGATGCAGCCTCCAACAATTCGGTGGATGACATTCGCAATCTCATTGAGCAAGTGCGTTTTGCGCCACAAGCGGGTAAGTACAAAGTCTATATCATTGATGAGGTGCACATGCTTTCACAGGCTGCCTTCAATGCCTTTTTGAAGACTTTGGAGGAACCACCACCTTATGCGATTTTCATTTTGGCGACGACCGAAAAACACAAAATCATTCCAACGATTTTGTCTCGCTGTCAAATTTTCGATTTTTCACGGATCAAGGTCAGTGACACCGTTGAACACCTTCAAACGATTTGCGAAGACAAGGGAATTGAAGCGGAACAAGATGCCTTGCACATCATTGCCCAAAAAGCGGATGGTGCTTTGCGGGATGCTTTGTCGATTTTTGATAGAGTAGCAAGTTTTACGGAAGGAAAAATTGAGTACCAAAAAATTCTGCATACGCTCAATGTTTTAGACTATGATTATTATTTCCAACTGACGGATGCGCTGCTTTCGCAAGACCATGCAACGGCTTTGGTTTTGTACGATGAAATATTGCAAAAGGGCTTTGATGGAGATATTTTCATCAGCGGATTGGCGAGTCATTTTCGGGATTTGTTGGTCTGCAAAGATGCCAAAACGCTGCAATTGTTGGAGGTGACGGACAACTTGAAAAATCGCTATGCCCAACAAGCCAATATCACCACTGGTTCGTTCTTATTGACGGCTTTGAACATTGCCAACCAATGTGAAATCAACTATAAGTCTGCCAAAAACAAACGATTGCAGGTGGAATTGACTTTGGTGAAAATGTGTTATCTCATGGCTGCAATTGACCTATCAAAAGAGGCCAAAACGGTCACTCATTTGTCGGCTGCGCCAAGAGTTCAAATGCAAGGTTCAACTACAAACTCAAATATAAGACACGTTGAGACTCAAAAACCTAAAATTCAAACGCAAAGCTCAAATGCAAATGTAGGTAAAGTTCAAACTCCTAAAGTTGAACATACAAATACGGCTACTTCAAAATCAATTACTCCAAAAATAGAAGAACCAGAAGTTGTTTATCAAACCACTCCTTCAATTCAAAAAGAAGAAAAGCAAAAAGTGATAGCTAATCCTAAACCTATTACCCCCGTTTCTGCCATTGAAGAATCTAAAGCACAGGAAATAAAGCCCTTAAAAAGAGCAGCTGAACATAAAACTCCAAAAAGCCCTTCCATAAAAGGAACAAGTATTGACGCAATAAGAAAGAAAAATAGACAAAAAAAAGAAGAACAACAACGCATATTAGAAGCAGAAAAAAAGATTGCCGAGGAAAAAGCCAATATGCCTAAAGTAGAAATTTCTGAGCAAACACTTCAAAATTTATGGTCGTCTTTTGGAGAGAAGTTAGACAATGAAAAAAGTAAAGGGCTTTTTAAAGGTATTCAACCCAAATTAAATGAAAAGAAAATATATGTTATTGTCGCAGCAAATACTCAAAAAAAAATTATTACAGAACAAAGTCATAATTTTTTGAAATTTTTGAATCAGAAATTGGGCAAAACCGATTTGACCGTACATATTGAAGTGGATAAAAATAAAGCTGAGGAGCAATCGAACAACAAATTTTATACTCCTGTCGACCGCTTCAAAAAGATGGTGGAAGACAATCCTGCTTTGAAGGAGATGCAACAAAGGCTTGATTTGGATATTCAGTATTGATTCAGAGGCGAGATGTGAAGCATAACAGGAATTAGATAGAGAATAATTTTTAGTCATTTAATCCATTCGGATTGTGATTTTAAAACAAACAGTGTATCTAATTCATTTTCTTGTATTAACGTAAGTCTTTTGCCTGTTCTTTTTCTTGATAAAAAGAACCAAAAATCAAGACCGAGCTTGA
>JBMYXW010000739.1:0-2355 GCA_049608825.1 Chitinophagales bacterium | reverse complement strand
TATCTATTTCTCCTGATGATACAGAATTGGACGAAGATGAGGCATTTACAGATATTGACAACGAGCCTAACTTTGAGGAAATCACATTTGTAAATGAAACCGAAGCAACCTTTCTCTCTGATGGAGATATAACAATGGGAACTTATAGCATTAGTGGAGATGAAATTTCATTTTCTGCATCAGATACATTTGGAACAATCATCTTTACCATTGAATTTGTTGGCAAGGGAGATCCTGAGTTATTCGATGTGGAATCTCAAGTATATGCTATAGGAGACGAAACACCAGGAGCAAGTTTTTCGCTCAGCGTGGCTGGTCCAGGTCGTGCTTCACTTCAAGAAATCAGTGAAGAAATGGAAGAAGGAGACAAAGTAGCAATTATGGACTACACAGAAGAATACGCTCAATAGTCATTCAGCAATTCAAAAATTTCAAATAAATGACACAAAAACAAAGTGGCTTAGACATAGACTTGGGCAATGAGTGCTCTAAAAATGCCTACAACTGGTCAAAAAAGACGTTTGAAAACCGCAAAGGAAAATCGGGTAATTTGGCTGTGGATATTGAAGGAGGCTTTGCGAATATGCTCCAATTTGGCAAAACCCGAATCGGGATTGCTTCTGATGGCATTGGTACAAAAATAGAATTGGCAGAACGTAGTCATAAGTATGATACATTGGGCTATGATTTGTTGGCAATGGTGGCGGACGATTTGGTGGCAGGTGGCTTTGAACCGACCAATATCTCCAATATCATTGATGTCAATTTACTAAATTATGACACGATTGATGCCTTGATGAAAGGTTTGCACGATGCGTGTAATTTTGCAGGTGTGGCGATTTCGGGAGGTGAAATTGCGGAATTGGGCAATCGAATTGGAGGTTATGGCGATGGCATGAACTTCAATTGGTGTTCGACAGCGATTGGGGTTTTGCACGAAAGTTTGAAGAAACCTATTGACGGTAGCGATATTGAAGTGGGGGATGTGGTGATTAGCTTGCAAAGCCGAGGTTTTCGCAGCAATGGTTTTTCTTTGATTCGTAGAATTATGCAGCAAACCTATGGTGATTTGTGGCACAATGAATCTTACGATGAAGAAACGACTTGGGGCGAAAAACTTTTGACCCCCTCTTTGGTTTTTTCACCTGCTGTGATGAGTTTGCTCAATGCAGGGCTTCAAGTCAATGGAATCGCACACATTACAGGTGGTGGTATTGCGGATAATTTTCAGAGAGTATTGAAGAAAGCAGGTGTAGCAGCAGAACTGGACAATTTGTTTCCGCCTCATTTGGTCATGCAAAGACTCCAAAAATTGGGGCAAGTTGAGTCGGAAAAAGCGTATTTGTATTGGAACATGGGCAATGGAATGTTGATCGTTGTGCCTTCTACTTCTGCTGACGAAGCCTTGACTTTATTGAAGGATTCCGACTATGAAGCTCGTATTGCAGGGCAAATTGTAGAAGGAAAATATGTCCACATCACAACGGATAGTGTGGACTTGAAGGAAACTTATTGAAGAAAATTCAAACCCAAAGTTCAAGCACAAATTCAAAAATGGGCTTAAACTTGCCCTCATATTCTATACCTTTGCAAACCAAAGAGAGCAATTGGGCGTTTACTCAATGTTGTTTATTTGACACACAAAAAATAGTAAAAATGATAGGTACAAAAAGAGTTGTAAGCATATATACTGAGGCTACTCCGAATCCCGAAACCATGAAGTTCGTATTGAACAAAATGTTGTTTGCCCAAAACAGTGCAGATTTTCCTACTCGTGAAGATGCAGAAGGGGCTTCGGCTTTGGCTATTAGCTTGTTTGATGAGTTTCCGTATGTCAAAGGGGTGTTTATTATGAACAACTTTGTGACAGTTACCAAAACTCCTACGACCGAATGGTTTGAGGTTGTTCCTGATGTAAGAGAGTTCATTCGTGCATACATTGAAGAGGAAAAAGAAATCATCAATCCTGAAGCATTGAAGGAAAAATTGGCGGAGAAGCCTGGTGGTGACCCAAATGAGGTCAATGCAGATGATTCCGAAATTGAAGCAAAAATCAAAGAATTAATTAAGACCTATGTTCAACCTGCCGTAGAAATGGATGGCGGCAGTATCGTCTTTCGGTCTTTTAAAGAAGGAATTGTATATTTGGGAATGCAGGGTTCTTGTAGCGGATGCCCTTCTTCTACGGTGACGCTCAAAGCGGGCATTGAAGGCTTGATGAAACGAATGATTCCTGAGGTTCGATCAGTAGAAGCAGAGATGATGTAATAGTGAATGACTCTATTGTTGAATTGTTATATTGCTTGGTTATCAATACTTTTACTCAACAAAAAATGCCAAACATTTAACCTAAGG
>JBMYXW010000738.1:0-2360 GCA_049608825.1 Chitinophagales bacterium | reverse complement strand
GACAAGCAGTGGGCGATGTAGAAGCGGTTTGGGATGAGGTGTTCCCCGACAATCCCTTCGATTTCTTTTTTATGGACGAGTTCTTTAACCGGCAGTATCAGTCCGATATGCAATTCAATGCCGTATTTATTGAAATGGGTGAATTGGTGAAGCCCAATGAAATGCAGCAATTGACCTTTTATTATTCGGGTACACCAACAGTCGCCAAACGTGCGCCTTGGGATGGTGGATTTGTGTGGAAAAAAGACGACAATGACAAACATTTTGTAGGCGTGGCTTGTCAAGGTTTTGGGGCGAGTTCTTGGTGGCCTACCAAAGACCATCAAAGCGACGAACCTGACAGTATGCGAATTGCAGGAACAGTTCCTTCGGATTTGGTAATGGCAAGCAATGGGCGTTTGAGAAATACGACTAAAAAAGAGGATTGGACGACTTATGAGTGGTTTGTGGGCTATCCCATCAACAACTACAATGCGTCGATTACCATTGCAGATTTTGTGAACTTCAATGACAGCTATGAGAGTCCGACAGAAGGCAAACTGGATTTGCGCTACTACGTTTTGTCTTACAATTTGGAGAAAGCCAAAAAGCAGTTTGAGCAAGTTCCTCCAATGATGGAATGCTATGAAGAATGGTTGGGACCTTACCCTTTTTGGAAGGATGGTTTTGCGATGATTGAAACGCCTTATTTGGGGATGGAACATCAAAGCGGAATTGCTTATGGCAATAACTATTTGACGGGTTATGCAGGTACTGATTTTTCACGCATCGGTTTGACCTTCGATTACATCATCATTCACGAAGCAGGTCACGAATGGTGGGGCAACAATTTGACTTCTTTTGACATCGGTGATATGTGGATTCACGAGGGATTTTGTACTTATTCCGAAGCCTTGTATGTGGAGTGTATGAATGGCTATGAAACGGCAATGGACTATGTAAACGCCAAAAAACCAACGATTGGCAACCGTGAACCTATTCAAGGACCTTATGGGGTGAACAAGGAAGGCGCAGGTGATATGTACAACAAGGGAATGTTGATGCTCAACACCGTGCGTCATGCAGTTGGAGACACCGAGTTGTGGAAGGAAATTTTGAAGGGACTGCAAACCGATTACCGACACAGCATCGTCACCCGAAAAGACATCGTTAAATATGTAAACGACAAAACGGGTAGGGACTTCTCCCCTATTTTTGCTCAATACCTCGATTATACTTCTGTGCCGCAATTGCAGTTCAAAACCACCAAAAAAGGCAAAAATTTAATTGTGGATTACCGTTGGGAAGCGGATGCAGAAGGCTTCAATTTGCCCTTCAAATACAAAGACCACAAAGGTGAATGGCAAAAACTTGACCCGACTTCGGAATGGAAAAGTATCAAAATCAAAAAGATGAAGGCGAAAAATTTGGAGTGGGCGATGCGGGAAGCGTATGTAGTGACGAAGGAGATGTAGGGAAGGGAAGTAAGAAGCAGGAAGATAGACCGTTTCACTGTGGGATGTGGGATGTGGGATGTCTATAATTGAAGGAATTCTTTGGAAAGTCCGTTAGGTCTTGAATATTTGTAGAAAAAATCATGACGAGAATCACGAACTCCTTAGGAGTTCAACCCAAATACAGCAAGCAAGTATTATCAACGTAAAGACGTTTTAGTAAAACGTCTCTACAAATATAAAAAACCAAACCATCACAAAAAACAAAACATTCACCGCTGTTCGTGTCTTAGCCCTTTGGAATCTGGGCGTATTGCTGTATTTTCTATTGCAGGTCAAATTTGTGGAGGCACGTTACATTATTATGCTCATTCCAACAATGATTATCTTGGCTTCTGTTTTGGTGTTTCAAATTTGGAAATGGCTCAACAATACCCATTCTTTATCCAAAAATTTTCGCTTTTTCTTCAAAGGCTTATTTTTGGTAATTCTGGTCTTGATTATCGGAACAGGCATTCAGCAATGGGTCAATTGGAGCGACTACCACCGCAATCGTGAATACACAACGGCTTCTATTATTGCAGGAAAATGGCTGACTGAAAATGCGGAAGCAAACTTGACCATTTATTGCGATCGAACGAGCTATGTTCCCAATAAATTTTCCAACATTGTCAGAGAAAAACAATGCCGATTGAGTAGGATTTCCGAACTTCAAACCGATATAGTGATGATGGTCAATTCTCGTTATACTCAATTTGAAGATTCGGCGAGTGTAAATAATTTTTTGTTGGACAAAGAAAAGTTCTGGGATATTCACTATTTTTATCATGCTTTTCAGGATTCTGTCCATCAAAATTATGTTTTGCGGAAAGATTTTGGAGGTGCAAGAATATTTAGAAGAAAACCAATTTTGAATGAATGAATTTT
>JBMYXW010000737.1:0-2361 GCA_049608825.1 Chitinophagales bacterium | reverse complement strand
TCAAAATTTCTTGCAAACTAAAGTACCGACTTTTTCATATCAAATGCCAAGCCTAAATACCGATTGCCATTGAAGTCAAACTCATCTACGACTTCCCAGCCCAGTTTTTGGCGCGCCCTAAAAGAAATGGCATTTACCTTGTTGATGAAGGTGATACTAACAGGAAAACGTTCCATAAATTGAAGTCGCATCGCTTCAAAAATGGTATTCAAAATCTTTTTTCCACGATACTGAACGTCAATACAAACGGGACCGTATTGAAAACTATTGACAGTGGTGATTTCTCCATCATTAAAGGACAAATCGGGAAGTCGAGCAGCCATAAATGGGAAAATTGCCCATTGTGCAAAATATTTCCAAGTTCCTGCAAAAGCATAGGCAATGATTTGTCCATTTTTTTCGACTACGAAAAGTCCATCCTCCTCCATGATTTTCTCAATTTGAGGGATGATAAAGGGCGTAGTCACAAAACCTTTTGTTCGTTGTGTTTTGGTCATTTCGCTGTATAAATTCAGCTTTTGAAGTGCCAAAATTCCTTCAATATCTGAAGATGTGGCTAATCTTGCTTTCAAGGTGCTTTGATACATTTGGATGTTGATTGTAAAAATTATTAATAAATTGGTATATGTATTTTGGGGGGGATATTGACCTCTGGACTATATCAATTCTTCCATTTTCTCTACAAATACTTCAACTTCCTCAATTAAAGGCTCTATAATCTCTGCTTCAAAACTTACAAAATCCTTGTAATCCGCTTCCTGTCTTTTGTTGAACAAATCGTTGTATAGTTTGCCAAACTCTATATTCAACAACCCTGTTTTTATAAGGGTTTGGTGGAAGGCAGACTTTATACCTGTATGGGTGATGGCTTTAATATCTTGCTGGGCAAAATAAGCAGTCACAGCATAAAAACAAGAATAATACAATATATTTGCAACTGTATCCCAATGGTTAATTTCTGCAAGTGTTTTGACTTCCTCCAAACTATTTGCAGCTTTTTTAAGGCGATATTGAATCAAGTCTTCTTTCGTATAACTCATAACTGCAAACCTTCTTTTGAAATATTGTAGTACAAAGGAGTAACCTTATAATTCAGCCAACCTTGTTGGCTTTCAATAATAGAACTCAAAATAGCATCTGTTTGCAGTTCTATTTCAAATAGTTTATCCCGTATTTTTCTTTTCTCCTTTTCTGTCACTTCAAAACTGGTCAGAATCAAAAAATCCCAATCAGAATCCTCCCTATAATTTCCTCTTGCTCTGGAACCATATAAAATGACTTGGGCTTCTTGGTCTATTTGGATTATTTCTTTTTTGATAATTTCGGGAATATTCATGTTTTTGTTTTTATTGACCTTGTTGAAGTGAAAACAATTGGAGTAGTAGAAAAGGTTTACTTTCAAGCAGAAGTTTTGAGAAAAACGATAGCATGAATGATGCAAATTTGCATTAAACCAAACACCCATCTCCAATCTCCTCCAAATCTTTACACCCCGCCAAAGCCATTGTAAACTCAAACTCCGCCATCAAATTCGCCAAGACCTCTTCCACACCTTGCTGCCCTGCAATCGCCAAACCATAAGAGTATGGACGACCCACACAAACCGCCTTTGCGCCCAAAGCCAAAGCCTTGAAAACATCCGCACCTGTTCGAACACCACTGTCCATCAAAATCGGCATATCACTACCCGCTTTGTGAACTGCTTCCACCACTTTAGGCAAAGCATCAATCGCCGCAATCGCACCATCGACTTGTCGTCCTCCATGATTGGAAACAATGATGCCATCCATGCCATATTTCACCGCCAATGCCGCATCTTCAGGATGCAAAATCCCCTTCAATAAAATCGGCAAACCCGTCACAGTCCGCAAAAAGGCCAAATCTTCCCAAGTCAGCGAAGGACGAGAATAAATGCCCGTAAAAGCCTGTACCATTTTGAAGGTTTCTGCATCCACACCAGGTACTTGCATCGCATCTGCCCCAAAATCCATATTCGCCACAATCTCCCTAAAAACGGGGTCGCTCGTATATTGAGCAATTCCTTGACCCGTCAAAAACGGTAGGTGCATCAAATCCAAATCTTGCACCCTCCAACCCAATACGGTCGTATCTAAAGTCACCGCAATTGCAGTACATCCGCAGCGTTCAGCACGTTGTACGAGGCTCTTTACCAAGTCATTCGATTTACTCCAATAGAGCTGAAACCAACGAGGGTTGTCGCCCATTTCTGCGGTGATTTCCTCCATTGAGTAAGAAGCCTGATTGGAGATAATCATCGGAACGCCCAGTTTTGCAACTGCTCGCCCCACGGCTTTGTCCGCTTCATCATCAATCATTTCCAAAACGCCAATTGGGCAGGTC
>JBMYXW010000736.1:0-2368 GCA_049608825.1 Chitinophagales bacterium | reverse complement strand
ACCTTGAATTTGAGTTTCCAAACCAAGTCAGTGGAACTTCAAGTTCCAAAACCAAATCTACTAAAGTTGACAAAGCCTCTCTCCTGTTGCAAGCGCAGCACTCGTCATAATATCCAAGTTCCCCGCATATTCAGGTAAATAATGACCCGCCCCACGAACCTTCAATAAAACCGTCGTTTTCAAGCCATAACGGTGTCCCAAACCTTCAATAAACACAGGGTTATCTTCAGGAATATCCTCAAACTGTACCTCTTGGTGAAGCGAATAGCCAGGCACATACTTTTGCACCTCTGCCACCATCTGGTGAATACTCTCTCGAATCGCCTCACGATTGCCCTGTTCACTCAATGTAAACACCGTATCACGCATCACCAAAGGAGGGTCAGCAGGATTAAGCACGATGATAGCTTTGCCCTTATCCGCACCTCCCACTTTTTCAATCGCCTCCGCAGTCGTTTCCGTAAATTCATCAATATTCGCACGAGTACCAGGTCCAGCCGACTTACTCGCAATCGAAGCCACAATCTCCCCATAATGCACCTTTGAGACCCGATTCACAGCAGCCACCATTGGAATCGTAGCCTGACCGCCACAAGTCACCATGTTCACGTTTTTGACATCCATATTAGAGTCAAAATTTACAGGCGGAACAAGGTAAGGACCGATTGCAGCAGGAGTCAAGTCAATGATACGCTTATCGGGATATTGTTGGACATACTTCCAATTGTAGTGATGTGCTTTTGCAGAAGTCGCATCAAAAATGATTTTTATGTCTGCCCATTCAGGCATTTCTATCAAGCCTGTAATACCTTTATGAGTCGTGGCAATTCCCATTCGTTTTGCCCTTGCCAAACCATCCGAATCGGGGTCAATGCCTACCATTGCAGCCATCTCTAAAGTATCAGACATACGAATCACCTTAATCATCAAATCTGTTCCGATATTTCCTGAGCCAATTATCGCTACTTTTGTTTTGTGCATAGTATTATTATTTTGTAAAATTCACCATCACTTCCCCCAGTCCTTCAATCTCTGCTCGAAAAGAATCCCCAGCAACAATATTCACCATTGGTCCCAATGCTCCCGTCAAAATCACATCACCTGCCCGCATCGGTTTTCCTACTCTCGCCATCGTATTCGCAAGCCAAAGCATGGCATTGATGGGAGAACCAAGACACTCTCCTCCTCTACCTTCCGAAACCTTCTCCCCATTCTTGTACATCACCATCCTGCAATTAATCAAGTCCAAATTTTCCAATCGAACAGGTCTATGTCCAACTACAAAATGACTCGCAGAAGCATTATCCGCAATCGTGTCGGTAATCCGAATATCCCAACCTTCAATACGGCTGCCTACAATTTCGATAGAAGCCAAAGCATACTCAATGGATGAAAGAATATCTATTGAAGTGAGAGAAGTTGAATTTAAGTCTTTACCCAATACAAAGGCAATTTCAGCTTCGGCTTTGGGCTGCATAATTTCTTTCACCGAAATTTCACCATTGTTCCAAACTTCTTTATCACTCCAAAGCATACCAAAATCGGGTTGTGCGATTCCAAAATGTTTTTGCACAATAGGAGAAGTCAAACCAATCTTACTTCCTATTATTCTCGCTCCTTCCTTGATTCGCAAGGCAGTATTGATTTCTTGAACGGCATAGGCTTTCTCTAAATCTGCTTCTCCTATCAAATCTCGCACAGGTTTGCAGGTAATCCCTGTTTTTGCAGCCTCTCGCAATCGTTTTGCTGCTGCTTCTATATTTTGTTTTGACATTTGTTTTCTTAAAAAATTTCGTTGAATAGTATTGAATCATAAAAGTACGACAATTCATAGATTTCGATCGCAGGCAATTTTTCTATATCCTTTGAAGACTTCTCCAACAAAACAACCAAAGGTTTTTTTTGCATAAAAAAATGGAACTAAATTCAACCATATACTGTTCATAGATAAGTATTTAAGATTCCATCACATTTTTTGAAAAAAAATAGTGTAGATTTCTTTTTTCTGTTTTGTGAATTGTTTTATATTTGCAGCCCAATTACAAAAACATTGATTTTAAAAGGTGTTTTTGTAAAAAGCGAAAGTAGCTCAGCTGGTAGAGCACAACCTTGCCAAGGTTGGGGTCGCGAGTTCGAATCTCGTCTTTCGCTCTTGTTCTTTGCAAAAAGAATTGCTTTTTTGCCCTGGTGGTGGAATTGGTAGACACGCAGGACTTAAAATCCTGTGAGCTTTACGGCTCGTGCGGGTTCGAGTCCCGCCCGGGGCACACTAAGCAATCTTTAATTATTATTAGAATCACAAAAATGTGACTCAAAAGCGAAAGTAGCTCAGCTGGTAGAGCACAACCTTGCCAAGGTTGGGGTCGCG
>JBMYXW010000735.1:0-2369 GCA_049608825.1 Chitinophagales bacterium | reverse complement strand
TAAGAAGATGGTTCTGAGGTTCAACTCCGATGGAGTTGGTGATTTTACCTTTAGATAGTTTCTACAAATATTTTACTCCTAATGGAGTAACCCCACTAAAACCACGAACTAAATATCGAAAGTCAATAATTCCGTCCTACTGTTGTGGAAACATCTCCAATTCCGAAAACAAAAACGACCATCTATCTGCATATTCTTCAATGTAATTCTGCACCGTTTTGCCGCTTCCACCAGCACCATGTCCCGAAGCCGCATCAATGCGAATCAACATCGGATTTGAGCCTTTGTAGGCCTGTTGAAGTTCGGCGGTAAACTTGTAGGAATGGGCAGGAACTACTCGGTCGTCTCTTTTGGCAGTCAAGACCAAGGTAGAAGGATAGTTGGCATTGTGGCGAATGTTGTGGTAGGGAGAATAGGCTCGAAGGAAATCAAATTGTCTTTTGTCGTCACTGCTGCCATATTCACCAACCCAAGCCCAACCGATTGTAAATTTTTGATACCGAAGCATGTCCATCACACCCACCACAGGCATAGCCACCTTGAAGAGTTCGGGGCGTTGGTTCGTCACTGCTCCAATCAACAAGCCACCATTGGAGCGACCCGTGACCGCCAGTTTTTCAGAATTGGTATAACCTTCGTCAATCAAATATTCGGCTGCGGCAATAAAATCGTCAAATACATTTTGCTTTTTGCCCAACATTCCGCCTTTATGCCATTCTTCACCATATTCCGCACCACCTCTGATATTCGCCACAGCATAGACTCCACCCGCTTCATAAAACGGCAAGTTTTCGATTTTGAATTCGGGTTCACGCACAATGTTAAAGCCGCCATAAGAATACAACAAGGTCGGGTTGTGACCGTCCAATTTGGTGTCTTTGTGGTGGGTGATAAACATCGGAACTTTTGTGCCGTCTTTTGAAGTATAAAAAACCTGTTTGGTTTCATAATCTTCAAAAGGAAAATCTATTTTGGACTTATACAGTGCCTTTGCCATTTTCGTTTCAGCACCAAAATCATATTGATAAACTGTTGGAGGTGTAAGGAAAGATTCAAATTTGTAGGACACCAAACTGGAATTTCGATTGCTCGAAAACTCCGTTACCATTCCCGCACCTGGCAGTGGAATTTCACCCAGCCTCTCCCCTTCCAAGCTATAAACCACCAATTTGCTTTTGACATCTTCTAAATAATGCGCCACAATTTTTTCGTCTGCCAACCAAACATCCTTCAGCACATTTTTATCTTCTTTAATGATCGTTTTCCATTTCTTTTCTTTGGGGCGTTTGGGATTAATCAATACCACTTTCCAGTTCGGTGTATCTCGGTCGGTATGCACCAAAAGATCGTCACCAATGTTGTCAATCACGTGATTGTTGCTCGTAAAATCTTCAATAATCGGCTCAAAACCCTTGTCCCATTTTTTGGTTTTGGCGTAAGAGAGCGCATTGTAGGCTGTACCTTCCGAAGCACTGACAATCAAATACCTTTCATCAGAAGTTGTGTTAGCACTGTGGCTTCTTTTTGGAAAACGGCTTTCTTCAAACACCAGTTTGTCTTGGTCTTGTGATTCACCCAATTCGTGGTAGTAAATGCGCTGCAATCGGTTTTGAGCCGACAATTCTTTGCCCACTTCGGGTTGATCATAACGGCTGTAAAAAAAGCCGTCTTTGTACCAAGCCGCCCCTGCAAATTTGATGTTTTTCAAATGGTCTCTTTGCTTTTTGCCATTCTTCAAAACACGAAATTCTCGCCAATCCGAACCACCTTTCGACACGCCATACACCATATATTTGCCGTCTTTGGAAAAGGAATGATTGGTCAATGACAACAAACCATCGTCCGAAAATTCGTTGGGGTCGAGGAATACTTTTGGGGCAGCATTCAGGCCTTTTTGGCGGTACATCACCGAATGATTTTGCAATCCATCGTTTTTGAAAAAGTAGAAATACTTGTCTTTTTCCTTCAATGTCGAATATTTCGGAAACTTCCACAATTCTTGCAGTCTCTTTTCAATACCTTGCCGAAACGGCACATTGTCCATGTACTTTCGGGTCAGTTTGTTTTGGGCTTTCACCCAATCTTTTGTTTCCTCACTGTTTTCGTCTTCAAGCCAACGATAAGGGTCTTTGATTTTTTCACCGTGGTAATTGTCCGCTACGTCTTCCCGCTTGGCTTTGGGGTATTTGAGTTCGATTTTTTCCATTTTGTCAAAAATATATGGTCCTTTGACTGCTCCCCAAACCTGCGAATCTTGGTCATTGAAGCCTTGATCCCAGCTTTCGAGGCGGTCTTTGTAAATA
The DNA here is from genome assembly GCA_049608825.1 of Chitinophagales bacterium. Classification (GTDB taxonomy): domain Bacteria; phylum Bacteroidota; class Bacteroidia; order Chitinophagales; family UBA2359; genus JAUHXA01. The sequence continues at coordinate 66 of JBMYXW010000735.1, read as the reverse complement.
TTCACTTTTGAAGTCGCATAGGTCGCTCCTCGCAAGGTGCTGCCACATTCTTTTTCTTTGGTTTGT
>JBMYXW010000734.1:0-2370 GCA_049608825.1 Chitinophagales bacterium | reverse complement strand
GATTCACAAACAAAGCTTGAAAACCCAAGAGAGAAGATTTAACTTTTGTAGGGTTAGCAGACCCAACAACAATAGATTGATTTTGAGAACTCACAATGTAATTTTTGAAATATAAAAGAAAAAAAATCGTTCAACAATCAAAGATACCATTTTCAAAAAAAATTACAATCTCAAATTTTCCTTATCTTTGCAGACTATGAAAAAAATACACTTCACATTAATTTTTAGGCTTTTAGTAATTGGTCTATTGGTAAACAGCCCAGCTATTACTGCCCAAATTTTTGACCAAGGAATGTCCCATACAGCAGGACCGAATGAAGGATCAGCAACCTGTGTTCGATACAATTCGGATGGTAAAATAATGGTAGCTGGCACCGAAAAAGGCAAAATCACGGTTCGATACTTGACCTATATTAGCAAAACAAGACCCCGTACCATTCCAAAAATACTCAGAGGACACACAGCTCCTATTACAGATATTTCTATCCATCAAAACAACGATTTTTTGGCAAGTACAAGCAAAGATGGAACGCTAAAAATTTGGAATATCAAAGAGAGAAAAGTCGTCTTCACCGCTGCCGCCAAACCTCGCAATGGCAATCCAAATGAAAAGCCACATTTTATTTTTGCACATTTTAGTGTTGTTAGCCCCAATACCTTGTTTTATGGCAGTTCGGATGGTCAATTGTACCAAACCGACATATTCAAGGGAGGAGTCAAGGCTTCTGCCAATACCAGAAAAGAATCTATGAGCAGTTTCACCTTTGGCAAAGAAGATAGAAAAGTAGCCATCGGCAGTTACAACAGTGTGAAGATTTTGGATTGGAATACCAAACAAACCGAACGGGAACTAAAGCCCTGCAAAGCAAATGTCATAGCAAGTGATTTTAGTCGTGACAACCGCCTACTTACTTGTCTGTGTGACAATGGAGTAATGAGTATTTGGGAAGTAGCCAGTGGCAAGCAATTGAAAAGTGAAAAAATCAACGACAATAAAACGCCAACCGAAGTAGCTTTTTCCAATGATGGCAAATATTTGGTGGTTGGAAATACGAATGCCAAAGAGAGTAAACCTCAAATTTGGGATGTTCCCACTTTGTCTATTGTTGGAATATTGGAAGGACATACAGGTTCGGTATTGAGTTTGGACTTTCGACCAGACAGCAAACAAATCGCTACTTCAGGTGCTGATGCTCAAGTAATGACCTGGAACTATCGAGAAATTCATGAACCCAAACTCACCGAACCAGAAGAAGAAAAAATAGAAGAAACTCCCATTCCTGTTACAACCGTGATTCCCACCCCTATCTCAACACCGCCTACTACTGTTGTTATTACGCCCCCTAAAAAGACAGACATTCCAGAAATAGTAGATTTAAACAAGCTAAAGTTGACTTATACGCATCGAAATATACCCGATTCATTGGGCGAAAGAAGGGTTACTACAGGTAAAAGGAGTTTTGTTAGACGAGAGCAAATCGAAATTTCTGTTTGGGATTCAGAAACTGTTGATGGCGATACCATTTCACTTTTCTTCAATGGTGAATGGCTACTGAAAGAATATCCTCTCAGAAAAAAGAAGAAAAAAATCAATGTGGTCGTCAAAAGAAATGCCGACAATTACTTGGTTTTGTATGCCCACAATGAAGGTGAAAGACCTCCAAATACTGCTGCTTTGCAGATTGACGATGGTGGTAAAATACGAAAAGTTGGATTGAGTTCGGATATGAAGACTTGCGATGCCTTGAAGTTTGAGTTTTTGGATAATTAAAGAAAGAGGCGAGATGCAAGACCGCATTCGCTGTCAGAAGTCAGATTTTTGGTTCTTTGAAGAAAAGTCTTTTCCTTCTACCAACTAAATTTTCAAAGAACCAGACTTTCTACTTCAATAGGTAATTCACAAACTCCTCATTTTCATTCATACACATCTTACCCGACTCCTCCAAATACTCCAAGAAACCATACAAAATAACTTCCCGTTTCTTTAAGGATTTTAGCTGTGTTTCGAGGTGTCTCTCTTCAATATCCAAAAGTAACAAAGGATTGAAACCCTCTCTTTGGGCAATAAGAGAGCCGATATTTTGAAGCTCTTGGCGTTCTTGAACACTTGTTTTTTGGTAGAAACTGTAAGCTTCAAGCTGCAATAATAGACGGTTATGTACTTCCGTTGTCTCTTTTTGGAGTTCTGTCTCCTTACGTTCCTGTTCACGCTGCAATTCCTGCTGTTCCAATTGCAGTTCTGCCATTTTTAGCTTTTGATTACCCGAATTGGGAAATTGAAGCCCCAGACCTACCGCCATTTTTTCATTCAAATTATCATCGTGTGGTCCTCGATAACGAACCTGCATAAAGTCAACAATTTGCCTTTTC
>JBMYXW010000733.1:0-2370 GCA_049608825.1 Chitinophagales bacterium | reverse complement strand
CTTCAAAGAGGCAACTTCAAAAGTCTCTATTTTATAAAAAAAAGTATTTGATTCAAAAAAGCCCCATTTATTATCTTCAACGAAGAATAAATGGGGGCTTTGTATATTAATCACCACACTACTCATCCACCTTCAATACCAATTTACCCAACTTTTCACCATTAAAAAGTCTCAAAAAAGTACCATGGAAATTTTCGATGCCTTCATAGACATCCTCTTTAGACTTCAATTTGCCTTGAGCAATCCAAGTACCCATTTCCATTGCCGCCTTTCTATAGTCCTTGGCATAGTCCATCACAACCATCCCTTCCATACGAGCACGATTCACCAAAAGTGCCAAGTAATTACTCGGGCCTTTGATAGCGGTTGTATTGTTGTATTGTGAGATAGCACCACAAATCACAATGCGAGCATGACGGCGAATTTTTGCCAAAGCAGCATCTAAGATTTCTCCTCCCACATTGTCAAAATAAACATCAATTCCTTTTGGACATTCTCTTTTGAGTCCCGTTCGAATATCCTCGTTTTTGTAGTCAATTGCTCCGTCAAAACCCAATTCGTCGGTAAGGTATTTGCACTTATCTGGACCTCCAGCAATGCCAATCACATGACAGCCCTTAATTTTTGCGATTTGCCCCACAATACTGCCCACAGCACCCGCAGCACCTGACACCAAAACTACTTCACCTTCCTTAATAGCACCTACTTCCAATATACCAAAGTAAGCCGTCATACCGGGCATTCCCAAAGTACCTATATAAGTAGGAAGCGGAGCTAATTTAGGGTCAACAGGATACCATCCGCCACTTCCGTCCGTCACGACATACTGCTGAACACCCCCGTAACCAGCCAAATACATACCTTCTTTGTAGTGAGGATGTTTTGAGGCGATTACTTTACCGACCGAACCTGCTCTCATCACTTCCCCGATTTGGACAGGCGGAATATAAGAACGAGCATCGTTCATCCAGCCTCTCATTGCAGGATCCAAAGAAATGTACATTTGTTGAATCACTACCTCACCCTCACCAGGCGTGGGAATGGGAGAACTTTCTAAAACCCAAGTATCTGCATCTGGAAGTCCAACAGGACGTTTTGCCAGTTTTAATTGTTTATTCATTCTGAAATATATGTTTAAGTTTTGGATGAAAGAAATAGGAGATAAGGCATAAATTTTGATAATCAAACTTAAATCTTGCTTCTCGCTTCTGTCTTCCTACTTATGAATTAAAAAACGTTAATTTTAAGACATCTTGCCTATAATTCATGGCAAGGTTTGAATATTGTTGTATTTTAAGCCTTCAATATTTATGCTTGTGAATTTGCCAGTTTGAAGTAATTTAATTTTGCCATTTATTACTTAATCATATACCAAACTGGGCTTTATGAATATGACTTACAAAGACACAATACCTTTAGATAATTATTGGAATACTGATACAAGCTTGCCAACAAACATCCATCGAGGTAAATACATTGCCATCAATGGGAATACCGCCGCAGGAAAATCTACCATCATCAACGCTGTTCGTAGCTTAAGCAAAAATCTTAGGATGCAATTAATGTGCATCAATGAGCGAGTATTGCACCATCCCTTGATGAAACTTCAATTCGATAAACCAAAAGACTACGCTTATTTACTCCAATTGAATTTCATGATTCAGCGGAGGTTATTGCTCAAACGTTGGTTGGAAATGGGCTATCATGTGGTTGTCGAACGATGTCACTTAGATGATAAAATGTTTATGGATCATCTATTGCAGCAAGATCACATCACCATTGCAGCCTATGAAGCATTTAGCCTTTTGGGGCAAACCAATGAGTTTCAACTTCCCGACCCTGATTATTACATCTTTTTAGATGTGCCTACCGACATTGCTTTGAGCAGACTACAGAGTAGTGAAACTTTAGAAGAACGTCCCAAAGAGTTTGCGGATAAACAGACCCAAAAACAATTGATTGAAAAATGGAATAAAATGTATAACCATTATTACGAACGATTGTTAAACGAAAAACGGAAAGGGATTCACTGCAAACAAACAACCTTTTTGAAGTGGTCAGCAGTTCAAGATACGCACCAAATGGCAAAACAAATACTGTCTTTCCTATTTTAGTACAAAGGTACTAATTTTGTTTGAATTTGCCTACACAGAGAATTATTACCTCTGCAAATCCTTCTCAGCTTTCGCCTTCTCCCCTATCTGCAAATAAGCATTCCCTCGATTTTGGTAGTATTTAGGTGCAGGTTTGGATTGAATAGCCTTAGAAAAATCTTGAATGGCAGCCCTATAATCCTTCAATTGAACCTTGGACATTCCTCGCCAATTGTATGCCTGTGCATCAGCAGGCTTCAACTGAAGGTAGGTATCA
>JBMYXW010000732.1:0-2371 GCA_049608825.1 Chitinophagales bacterium | reverse complement strand
TTGCTGATGCTCCTGTATTGAGTTGGATAAAACCCTTACGACATTCAGTTTTCAAAGTAGAGTAAGGCTCATGAAAATGCTGCATAAGTAATTTTTTATCCCATTCTTTTCTATCATCACAAATATGCACAAACTCATACGGGATGCGGTCAATCAAAGGATAAATTTGATTGTTGGAAGCATTGTAAATTTCATTTTCAGATGCACAACTGATCATGCCAATACTACCATTGAAGGGAATATGGTTTTCACAAATTTCTAATAAGACAAAATAACCATCATAAAGCGTGTTTTGTCGTTGTGGATTGTGAAACCAATTCAACTCTGTTTGGATTAAAAGCCGATTTTTATCGCTCCAATCCAGTTGTCGAAGTTCTTCGTGAGAAGTTACAATAGTAAATCCTGCTTCATTCAATACTTGGTTTCGTTTGATGCCATCATTTAAGGCGAGGACAATGTGCGAAAAATACTCTTTAGTATTGCTCATAGGTGTGTGGGTTAATTTTTTTAAAGAATTCGCTTACTTTTGCTGAGTGTAATGAAGAAGGGGCTTATAAATCAAAGTGTGATGTTGGATAAGGTATCAAATACCTCATTTTAGGCAAAAAAATATGTTTTTAATAGAATGAAATGTTAAATATTAGGTATCTGACATCTAATATTTAACAGCAAAAAGCTTGCCTAATTTAACTATTTTTTCTTAGACTACAAAATATTAAACGCAATGAAGTTAGGTCGTATTGTTCCTATAAATACACTAAAAAAAATAATTGATATAGATATCCTACAAGGGGAAGCCTATAGTATTGACGGCATCAATGAAATACATAAAGTTTCTACAGGAGATGTTACTTTCGTTGATCACCCAAAATATTATCAAAAAGCACTCAATTCAGAAGCTACCGTGGTCATTATTGACAAAGCGGATGTACCAAATCCTCTGAATCGTACTTTGTTACTCTCCAAAAACCCCTTTAGCGATTACGTGAAACTGGTCAAACACTTCCGACCTTTCACACCAATGACTGCCAATATCAGTCCTACAGCCACGATTGGAGAAGGAACGGTTTTGCAACCAAATGTTACGATAGGCAACCATGTAAGCATTGGAAAAAATTGTGTAATACACCCCAATGTTGTGATTTATGACCATGCTGTGATTGGCGACCATGTGATTATTCACGCCAATACAACGATTGGCGCAGATGCTTTTTACTACAAAAATAGAGGTACACACTTTGAACGAATGGTATCTTGTGGCAGAGTTGTTATTGAAGATTATGTAGAGATTGGCGCAAACTGCACGATAGACAAAGGCGTGTCAGGTGATACGGTGATTGGTGCTCATACCAAAATCGACAATCTTGGACACATAGCTCATGGAGTAGTCATTGGTAAACGTTGTCTGATTGCAGCTCAAGTAGGAATTGCAGGCAAAACAATAATTGAGGATGAGGTCACGATTTGGGGACAAGTAGGGATTTCCAAAGATTTGACAATCGGCAAAAAAGCAGTTATTTCTGGCAAATCAGGTGTTTCAAAATCTTTGGAAGGCGGCAAATGGTATTTTGGAACACCTGCAAGAGAAGGTAGAACAGCCCACAAAGAATTGGCAGCACTCCGAATGTTGCCCGATTTTTTGAAGAAAAGAAAGAAAACATAAGTTGTTTAACATTGAAAAGGGCGTAGCCCAGACCCTGTTTGTAGAAAAATAGATGGAATTAATAAGCATTAGGAGCATAGCTTCGGCACAGCTAAGTTCTTGATTTTCTATGGTGTTTTTTAACTCCAAACTTCAAAAGTATTTTTTTTATGATTAACTTAATTTTTAAAGGACTAAAAAACACAACAACATGGTTATTATGAAAAACAAAGCAGTCACCATTTCTTATGTATTGAGAAATGGCGAGAACACACTTATCGAACAAACAACTCCCGACAAACCAATGGCTTTTTTGTTTGGAGTAGGAGGAATGCTCCCCGATTTTGAAGCGCATCTATTGGGTTTAGACGAAGGTAAAACCTTTGATTTTGAAATCAAAAGCGACCGAGCCTACGGGGAAGTCGACAAAAGTGCGGTAGTTGATTTACCCATCCAAACATTCGTTTTTGATGGTAAATTGGCGGAAGATATGTTGGTGCTAGGCAAGATGATTCCAATGCGTAATGATGAAAACCAACTGATTCACGGCAAAATTGTAGAAGTAAAAAAGGACGAAGACAAAGTCATCATGGACTTCAATCACCCACTAGCAGGAGTTGATTTGCACTTTACAGGCAAAATATTGGAAGTCAGAAATGCCACAGCAGAAGAGATTGCTCACGGTCATGTGCATGGACCAGGTGGTCATCAACACTAGTGATGAATGGT
>JBMYXW010000731.1:0-2372 GCA_049608825.1 Chitinophagales bacterium | reverse complement strand
CAAATTATGCGGATTCAAACCGGAAATCAACACTTCATTCAATACAGGTTTTCCCCTCGTTTCTTCAATCGTGTAAGGTGCTGTCATCACCACAATCGCATAAACCGTTTTGTCGATATTGTAGGTTTTGTAGCTTCTTTGAAGTTCCGCAATTGACATCAAAAAATAGTGTAAAAATCGGTCAAAGTGATAGTCGTATTCAATTCGCTGAATTTCAATCACCACCCTCTCATCTTTACTCTCCGCAAAAATATCCAACTTGAAGTCTATATGTCCAATCTTGGGGCGAAACTGCTTTTCGGTTTCAATTTTACCCACTTTAATATCCAAACCCAACACATCTTTCACAAAAGCCTTGAAAACAATTTTGTCTGTAAAAGCTTTTTTGAAAATAACCTCATTGTCTAAATTTGCTAGTAACATACGAATTCGATTAAATCTGTGAATATTTACATCACCAATAAAAACTGGTGTTTAGAATGCAACATTCACTCCCCCCAAAATAGTTTTCGCTTGTGGATAAAAACCTCTATCAATTCCAATCTCTAAAGGAGAATTGAAGCGAGTACCGATTTCAGGATCTAAGCCCGAATAATTGGTGGATGTAAATAAGTTTTGAGCCGAAACATAGACTCTAAATTTAGAAATTTTCAATTTATCGGTAATGGTTTGTGGCAAACTGTATCCCAATTGAACATTTTTTACTCGGAAGTAAGAACCGTCTTCAATGAATCGGTCAGAAGCTCTTGCATTGAAGTTGGGGTCTGCTATGGTGACTCGTGGCTCAAAATTAGATGTTCCTGGCCCTGTCCAACGATTCAACACCGATTGTTGGCGATTTGTAAAAATAAAATCATAGCGAGTTGTGGCATTGTAAATCTCGTTGCCATGCACTCCTTGAAGGAAAATACTGATGTCGAAACCTTTGAAGGATGCGTCAATGTTTGCTCCATAGGTGAAATCAGGAGATGGATTACCGATAAATTCTCGGTCAGCATCGTCAATCATGCCATCATTGTTGAGGTCTTTGAAGCGAATATCGCCAGGAGCTGTGTTTTCATTCTGAAAAGCATGGGCAGCGATTTCTTCTCTGTCTTGAAAAATTCCATCCGTTACATAACCATAAAAAGCAGCTACTGGATTTCCTACTTCTGTTCGTGCCACACTTCCTGCTGATTGAACACTGCCTGTAGTAATCGGTTCTGCATCGTTTCCTAAGTTGATAACTTCTGTTGAAACAAAGGCAATGTTTCCGCTCACACTGTACTTCAATCCGCCCAATCTATTTTTGTATTCCAAAGCCAATTCTAAGCCTGAGTTTTGCACCTCTCCAATATTTCTAAAAGGAGCTTCTGCACCTACGATTTCTGGAATTGGAGGAGCGGCAAGCATATCGGTCGTGTTTTTGATATAATAATCAGCGATTAGGTTCACTCGGTTGTTGAACATTCCTACATCTATTCCAAAGTTGGTTTGCGTACTTGTTTCCCATTGAATATCAGGGTTACTTGCCGTAATAGGCAAACTTCCGTTGGTGATATTTTCATCTCCTTCAAAAGAATAATTTTGACCTGTTGATACAACTGACAAGTAAGCAAATCTACCAATTCTATCGTTCCCATTTTGTCCCCAACTTCCCCGAACCTTGAAAAAATTGATCAAACCATCTTGGTTCCAAAAATCTTCTTGACTCGCTACCCAACCCAAAGAAAAGGAAGGAAAAGAACCATAACGATTGTTGGGACCAAAATTGGAAGAACCGTCTCTACGCAAAGTAGCAGAGAATAAATAACGGTCGTCGTATTCGTAATTGACTCGTCCAAAATAAGACAACAATGCGCCTTCTTCGGCCCCCGCATAGGCTCCTTGTGATTCGAGAGGGTCAATGGTATTGGAAAGCAAAGCATCATTGGGGTCGTTGGAAGGCAAGTTCGTGTTGCTACCTCCGCCATAGTCAAAGCGTTCTGCCAATCGGGTATTCCCTAGTGTCACATCCAATTTGTGGACTTCGTTGATTTTGGTTGAGTAGTTCAAAACTGTTTCCCACTGCCATTTGCGCCACATATTGTATTCTCTTGAGACAGAATTGATCAGGGTTTTTTCTGCTGATGGCGCATCTCCTAATATCGGGTTGTTACTCAAGTCATAAGAAGGTCTGAAAATATCTCTATTGGCAAAAGTCGCATCTACACTAAAATTTGTTCTGATTTTCAATCCCTTAGTTATCGTTGCTTCTGCAAAAAGAGATCCAACTACTCGATGCGTTGTATAAGTATCATAAGATTGTTCGATGGCATTGACAGGATTGGCGATGTCGGTATCTGCATAATTAGAATAGGCATACGTTCCATCAGCTTTACGGATAGGCGTAA
>JBMYXW010000730.1:0-2377 GCA_049608825.1 Chitinophagales bacterium | reverse complement strand
AAAGGCGGATTACAAATCGTAATTTCAAAACGCTCATGTCGATCGAGGATTCCATAAAAAATGTCATTGGGATTTTCTTGCCAACGGCAATCTATTTTTCCCTTCAAAGAAGGATTCGCTCTCACAATATTGTTGGCGGATTTGATAGCCGTATAGTCCACATCCGTTCCCACAAAAGTCCAACCATAGACCTTGTTGCCTACGATTGGATAAATACAGTTTGCGCCCACTCCAATGTCCAAACACTTGATTTTCTTCCCCCTTGGAATCTTTCCACCGTTTAGGCTTCCCAACAAATCTGCAATGTAATGAATATAATCGGCTCGTCCTGGTACAGGTGGACAAAGGTAGTTGGGGAAAATATCCCAATGTTCAATGCCATAATACTCCTTCAATAAAGCTTTGTTCAATGTCTTAACCGCCTCCGAATCAAAGAAATCAATCGTTTCTTTGCCGTATTGATTTACAAACACAAAGTCCTCCAAATCGGGAGAACTTTTGAGGAGTTTGTCGAAGTCGTATCGCTCTCGATGAATGTTTCGAGGATGAAGTTCGGATTTTGTATTGGAAGTAGTTTTTTTGTTGTTGTCTTTGGACATGACTTTGTTATTGTCTTTTATGAAGATGCAAAGTTAGACAAGATGTTGGTCAAAAACTAATAAGGAATCCTTACCTTCGCACTTCATTTAAGCTAAAAACGAAAGAAGAAACAAACTTTCAGTACGGTAAACTACAACAAATTGGTTATTTAATTTCTTAACTTTTATTTATTCCTATGAGTATTATTACGGATATTATCGCAAGACAAATATTGGATTCACGAGGAAATCCAACAGTAGAAGTAGAGGTACATACAGAAAGTGGGGCAATCGGACGAGCTGCCGTACCTTCAGGAGCTTCAACGGGTAAGCATGAAGCAGTAGAGCTTCGTGACGGAGTAGAAGACTATTATATGGGCAAAAGTGTATTGAATGCTGTAGAAAATGTAATGACGACCATCTTCAATGAATTAGAAGGAGTCAGCGTTTTTGAACAAGCTGCAATAGACAACTTGATGATAGAACTTGATGGCACAGAAAACAAAGGAAACTTTGGAGCAAATGCAATTTTGGGTGTTTCTTTGGCAGTTGCCCAAGCTGCTGCTGCCGAAACCGAACAACCTTTGTACAAATACCTTGGCGGCTTTGGAGCACATACCCTTCCTATTCCAATGATGAACATCATCAATGGTGGTTCTCATGCCGACAACAGCGTCGACATTCAAGAGTTCATGATTTTACCAGTCGGTGCAGAGCGTTTTTCGGATGCTTTGAGAATGGGCGCAGAAATATTTCACAACCTCAAAAAAGTATTGAAAAGCAAAGGTTTTTCGACCAATGTGGGTGACGAAGGCGGATTTGCACCGAACCTAAGCTCTAATGAGGAGGCGATTCAAGTGATTTTGCAGGCCATAGAAAAAGCAGGCTACCGACCAGGTGAAGACATTATGTTGGGATTGGATGTCGCTTCTTCTGAGTTTTATTTGGGCGAAGAGGGTTTGTATCACTTTCACAAGTCAAGTGGTGATAAATTGACTTCCAGCGAAATGGCTCATTTCTTGGCAGATTGGTGCAAAAAATATCCTTTTGCTTCTATTGAAGATGGTATGGACGAAGACGATTGGGACGGCTGGAAAACTTTGACCAATCTTGTAGGCGACAAAGTTCAGTTAGTGGGCGACGATTTGTTTGTCACCAATGTGAATCGCCTTCAAACAGGGATTGACCAAAACATTGCTAATTCGATTTTGATTAAAGTCAACCAAATTGGTTCTTTGACCGAAACAGTAAACTGTGTACAATTGGCTGATCGAAATGGCTACAACAGCGTGATGAGTCACCGCTCAGGAGAAACCGAAGATGTAACAATTGCAGATTTAGCAGTCGCATTGAATACGGGACAAATCAAAACTGGATCTCTTTCTCGTTCGGATAGAGTCGCTAAATACAACCAATTGTTACGCATTGAAGAACAACTGGGTGACTGGGCTTATTATCCAGGAAAGGAGTACAAGTTTGTAAGATAAGCAACATCAAAGAACTGATTTCCTTACATACGTTTACTAAACTTCTTAGCTCCAACACTAAAATTTATTCGTGGAGTTACAGGGTTTAGTAAACGTTTTAAGAGGTTTTATTTGAATTTAAAAGATTAAAGTAGTAGTAAGCCAAGTTCTTTGCCAATTTTTGTGGGGCAGTTTATTTTCCCACAATTTCGAGAAAAATACTATTTTTTTTGTGAAATAAATTAAATAATAAAAAAAGATTGAGCATTGAGATAATTAAAGAAAGAAAGAAAATTATTTTCTGAAAATTAGTAGATATAATTTTATTAATAT
>JBMYXW010000729.1:0-2378 GCA_049608825.1 Chitinophagales bacterium | reverse complement strand
AATCCCAGTGATGTAACTCGCCAATGGACTTGCCAAAAAACAAACCGAGTTGGCAACCTCTTCCACTGTTCCAAACCGTTTCATAGGTACTTCCTTTCGGGTTTGATTAAACATATCTTGTACAGGTTGAGGGTAGGTTTCCAAACCCGAAGATTCAATCGTTCCAGGAGCAACACAATTGATACGGATATTGTAATCACTCCATTCCACTGCAAGAGTTTTGGTTAGATTTTCAACACCTGCCCTTGCGGCTCCAGTATGTACCATCCCAGGAAAACCTCGAATAACATTGGCGGTAATATTGATGATATTTCCTTGTTTTTGAGGGATGAAAAAAGCATTTGCCATTTCACGAATCATGTAAAATGTACCATTCAAATTGTTGTTAATCACCGCATTCCAACCTTTATTATTGATGTGTTCTGCCAAAGCTGGAAATTGCCCACCTGCATTGTTGACCAAAATATCCAAATGCCCATGTTGCTCTTTGATGTGTGCTGCAAGGGCTTGAATATCCTCCAATTCTCGAATATCGCAAGCCTTGAAGTTACACTCTCCAAATTCTTGCAGTTCTTCCGCCGCCTTCTTCAATTTGTCTTCCTTTCGTGAACAAATCACCACTTTTGCCCCCAATTGCAGCATCATTTTGGCAATCGCATAGCCAATACCGCTGCGCCCACCTGTCACCAATGCGATTTTGCCTTTGAATAAGTCGTTTTGAAACATTTTTTGATTTTTTTAAAACTTTGGCAACGGTTGAAAACCTTGCCAACAGTTAGAGTTTCTACCGCTTCAACTGTTGCCAAAATTGGAAATTTTTGGCAAAGTTTTCGCTCACTTTTTCTGCCCAATATGAAAAACCCCTCGCCCTTCCGCCAATACTTCTTCACTTCCTTCTTGTCGAATTTGCATGTTTGTCACCACTGTCCGAGAACCAATCCTCAAAGCCTTTCCTTCTGCAATAATGGCGGTGTCCTTTGCAGGTCGGAGGTAATCCACTCGTATGTCAATCGTCGAAATTCGGTCAAAAACATCTGGGTAACAACTACCTGCCACCATTCCACCCGCCGAATCCAACATTGCCGACAACATTCCTCCATGCCAATGTCGATGCACAAAATTCCCCAAAACTTCTTCCCGAAAAGGAATTCTCATTTTAACAAATCCTTTTTCGATTTCCAATACTTCGACTTCCAAAAATTTGTGTAGAGGAATCACTTTTTCTACTATGTACTTTACCTGTTCGAGACTTGGAGTCATTTTGATAATTCTTAATGGTTGAAACTTTGGCAACGGTTGCAGACCTTGCCAACAGTTAGTTCTTTATAGTATCCGCTTCAACTGTTGCCAAAATTGGAAATTGTTGGCAAAGTTTTGCTAATCCCTCAAAGGAATCCTCAACATTTCTCTCGTCTCTTCAATCGTTGCCACTTCACGCCCCATCATACGAGCCAATTTCACGCCCCATTCAGCACATTCACCATTGGATTTTGCCATTTCACCATTCGGCAAATAGAAATTGTCCTCCAATCCGACCCTAAAATTACCGCCCATCGTACAAGCGATTGCAGCCATTTGCCATTGTTTCCGACTGATAGCAATTGCCTGCCAAAATGCTCCGTTTGGAACTTGTTTGATTTGGTGCATGAGGTTTTCAGGCGTTGCAGGAATCCCTCCCAATACGCCCATGACCAAGCTGTAACAGGCATTGTCGGGAATCAATCCCATTTCCTTCAATACTTCTGCATTGCGGAGGTGCCCTGTATCGAAACACTCCATTTCGGGTGTTGTACCTGCTTCGTTCATCACCTTCACCACATACTGCATGGTGTCAAACGAGTTTTCAAATACGCCATTGAGGTAGAATTTCTTGGCTCGCCTGGAGTATATCGCATAGTTCATCGAACCCATATTGAAGGCTGCCATGTCGGGTTTGGTGTGCGGGATGTGGTTCATTCTTTCCTCTTTCGATATGCCAATTGCACCCGTTGAATAGTTGATTATCACGTTTGGGCAACGTTTCCGTACTTCATGGTGAATCTCCTGAAATACTTCTAATCGCCAACTTGGTCGCCCATCGTCTTCTCTTGCATGTATGTGTACAATACTCGCTCCTGCATCTACCGCACGCTTGGCTTCTTCGCCTAACTCTTTGGGAGTGTAAGGTATATGAGGGCATTGTCTTCGGGTAGTTGCTGCACCAGTGAGGGCGGCGGACAATATTAATTTCTTCATTTGGTTTTATTTTTTGAATACAAAGGCACGGAGGCACAGAGTGTTTTTTGTTTTTTTGAACACAGAGGCACGGAGGTACAGAATGTTTTTGTTTCTTGAACGCAGAGGCACGGAGGCACGGAGGCACAGAGTATTTTTTTTTG
>JBMYXW010000728.1:0-2383 GCA_049608825.1 Chitinophagales bacterium | reverse complement strand
TAGTTTTGATGAAATCATTAATTTAGGAGTAGATTACTTGAACCTCTATCCAGGTAAAAGTCCCTTCTCTTATGTGATTGCAGATGAGATACAAGATTTTTCAAACATAGAACTAAGACTGCTCCGAAATTTAGCTCCAGAAGGCAAAAATGATTTATTTTTGGTAGGTGATCCGCTTCAAAAAATTTACAATAAACAGTTGAATTTTTCTAAATCGGGAATCAATATCCGAGGTAGAAGAAGTAGAAGGTTGAAAGTAAACTATCGTACTACAGAAGAAATAAGAAAACTAGCAATGACAACCATTCAAAACATTGACTTTGATGATTTTGATGGCGAGGCAGAGAGTAAGAAAGGATACATTTCATTGATGCACGGTCAATTGCCTCTGTATAAACTATTTGATACGTCAAAAGAGGAAAAAGAATACTTATTGGAGCTTGTCCAACAACTGGTTATTTCAAAAGAAATTTCAGCGAAATTAGATTTTCGAGAAATTTGTCTCTGTGCGAGAACGAATAAAACAATCAACGATTTTAAAACGGTTCTGCATAAAGCCTCTTTACCTTATTACAACCTCAAGGACAAAACAGGAGAGAAAAGCGGCATTCGACTTTCTACTTTTCATAACATCAAAGGATTGGAGTTTAAAGCTGTTATTATGGTAGGGGTACAGGAAGGACAAGTTCCATTAAAACCTTACCAATATAACAATTGGTCTAAACTGGAGAAAAAATACCACAATAAAAGAGAAAGAGCCTTACTTTATGTGGCTATGACTCGGGCTATTCAAGGACTGTATATCAGTGGAGTTGGAGAACGAAGCTCATTACTTTCCGTAGAGGAAGATAAAGCTAAATAAGCTCCACATTTGAGGTAAAGACTTTTGTAGTTTCCTCTTTGAAGGAGATTGTTTTCAATTCTAATTGAAATTCTTGAAGGTCAAACTACAAAAGTCTAAATCGAGGGTTTAATTTTGAAAATTACGGAATCAAAACCGTCTGAATCGCCTGTCCACCAATCCTCACATTGGTCGTTTTTTCGCCCAATGAAAGCGTAAAATCTTTCGCTTCCATTCCTTCATTGAAGACCACCACTGCAATCGAACCATCAGGATTTTGAGCAGCAGTTACCTGCAAATCGCCAACATATTCGTGTCCAATCCTTTTGGCTTGAGGTCGAATAAATCGGCTAAAATGCGACAAGGTGTAATAAATTGGAGTGAAATACACTTCGTCTTTTTCGGGGTCAACGATTACGGGAGCAACACACCAGTTTTTGAACCAATTGGGTCCGCCTTGGGTGTCCAAAACCATGTTCCAATCTACCCAACCATCTACCCAGTTGTTGAGGCAACCGATGATGTCACGGGCATAACGATACACAGGTACATACTTGGGATGATAAGGTTTATCTTTATCCAATGCCCAATCCCAGCCCCAATCCGTTGCCTCTTTTGACCAATACCATTTGTCGTCTTGCCACTTAGGTACTTCCGAATCCACACAAGCTTCGGTCTGAATCAAGTATTTGGAAGGAGCTTTTTGGTGTGCATATTGAAGTGTATCGGGAAATACCTCGTAAGTACTTCGATACCAGTGAATGGCAGTACCATCGAAGTATTTTGAAGCCTCCTCATTTTTGTACATGTCATCTATCCAATCCTTCAAATGGTCACGATTTTGGTCATAACCCAACAAAACCACCTCACTCTTTCCGTCTTTCTCCAATTGAGGTCCCAAATGATGCTGAACAAAATCGGTCATTTCCTCCGCCGTATAGTGCATACTTTCCCAATTGTTGCCATTCCCCAAAGGTTCATTTTCTACCGTAATTCCCCAAATATCAATCCCTTCTGCTTTGTAGGCATCAATATATTTTGAGAAAAACAATGCCCAAGTCTCGTAGTATTCGGGCAATAATTTACCACCGACCCACTTGTTGTTGTCTTTCATCCATGGTGGAGCAGTCCAAGGTGAGGAAATGATTTTGAAGCCATCTTTGGAGATAGCCATCGCATCTTTTATCATCGGAATGATGTCTTCCTTGTCTTCTTCAATAGAAAAACTCTCCAATTCCTTGTCGCCTTCTTTGGGTGCATAAGAGTAATTGCCCAAAGAAAAATCGCAGGAATTGATGTGGGTTCGGGTGAGAGAATACTTTGCCCCACTTTCTCCAAAATATGCCTCCAATATTTTGTTGCGGTTCTCTTTACCCAACTTATTGAGTAGGTAGGCAGAGGATTCTGTGAAAGAACCTCCAAAGCCAGTAATGGTTTGGAACTTTTCTTCGGGTAGTATTTTTATGGATTCCGTTTTGTCGCCTGTCGAAAACTCTGTCAGATGCTTCAACTGATTACCACTTGCAGAAGTTTCATAGACTT
>JBMYXW010000727.1:0-2385 GCA_049608825.1 Chitinophagales bacterium | reverse complement strand
ATTCTCCTTCAAATCGAGGATAACATTCTCACCATTACCATCAACCGTCCAAAGAAACTCAATGCACTCAATGGACAATTATTGCAGGAAATCAAAGCAGCTTTAACAGCACATCGCAATGACGATGCTGTAAAAGGAGTGATTTTGACGGGTTCGGGTAAAAAAGCTTTTGCAGCAGGAGCAGATATTTCAGAGTTTGCGAGCTTCAATGGCGAACAAGCCAAAAAACTTTCAAGAGATGGGCATGGAGTGATGGACTATGTTGAAGCCTATCCCAAACCTGTGATTGCAGCCGTCAATGGTTTTGCTTTGGGCGGTGGTTGTGAACTGACTATGTGTTGTCATTTGCGGGTAGCCTCTGACAATGCACGCTTTGGACAACCAGAAGTGAATTTGGGTTTGCCTCCTGGGTATGGCGGAACGCAACGTTTGGTACAATTAATTGGCAAGACCAAAGCGATGGAATATTTATTGACTGCCGATATGATTAAAGCCAATGTGGCTTTGGACTTGGGTTTGGTCAATTATGTAGTATCGCAAGACGAGCTTTTGGACAAATGTAAATCCATTCTTCAAAAAATCGCTATAAAAGGCCCTATTGCAGTAGCCCAAACGATTGATTGTGTCAATGCAGTAGCAGACGAAAGTCGAAATGGTTTTGAAGTGGAAATCAACGCTTTTGGAACTTGTTTTGATACTGAGGACTTCAAGGAAGGAACAGGAGCGTTTTTGGAGAAAAGGAAGGCGGAGTTTAAAGGGAAATAATGGTTTTATTGTTGAATTGCTAAATGGTTGAATTGTTGCTCGTATTGCGAAATCTGGGATAACAATTCAACCATAAAACAATACAGCCATTTATTTAATGATTCAACATAAGCGGCATCACCAACATCAACAAATCCTCCTCTTCAACTTGCACAGTCGGTACAATCAAACCTGCCCTTGAAGGTGTCGAAAGCTCCAAAGCGATTTCGTCGCCATCCATCACGCCCAAAATCTCCACCAAAAACTTGGCATTGAAGGCAATCTCCATGTCTTCCCCTTCATACTCTCCATGAATATGTTCACGAGCTTCACTCGAAAAGTCAATATCTTGAGCCGACAAAGACAATTTATTCCCTTCAATCTTCAAAGCAACTTGGTAAGTCGTCTTATTGGAGAAAATGGCAATTCGCTTCAATGAACTTTGAAAATCTTTTTTGTTCAAAATCAAGCGATTGGGGTTCTCCGTTGGAATCACCGCATTGTAGTCTGGATAACGAGCATCAATCAATCGACACTTCAATCGAGTACCATTGAAGTTGAAAAATACATCTGCTTGGTCATAAGAAATGGTGATGTCCGTATCATCACTCGGCAAAGCAGTTTTCAACAAGCCCAAAGCTTTCTTGGGAACAATAAAACTGGAATTTTCATCGCTCGTCTGACCCGTATGCGTGTAGCGCACCAATTTGTGGGCATCCGTCGCCACAAAGGTCACACCATCTGTTCCCATGATGAAATACACACCTGTCATAGAAGGGCGCAATTCATCAGTACTCACCGCAAACATACATTTGTTGATGGCATTGGACAAAACCGAAGCCTGCAATACAATTTGATTCGCTCCCTCTAAGTTCGGCACCTGGAAAAAATCATCATCTGGTTCACCTGCCACTTTGTAGCGACCATTCAGTGAAGTAATGCTGATGATGTGCGTATCTGGATTCAACTCAAAAGTCAAAGGTTGGTCGGGGAGGGTCTTCAATAGTTCCAACAAAATTTTTGCAGGAATCGCAATTTTTCCATCTTCTTCGACATTCTTTACATCTAATGTCACCGACATCGTTGTTTCCAAATCTGTGGCAACAACGGTCAACTTGGAATTGCTGACTTCAAATAAGAAATCTTCTAAGATTGGAATCGTTGTGTTTGTTCCTACGGCTCCATTTATAATTTGCAACTGTTTTTGCAGTTCCGATGTGCTGGTAGTAAATTTCATATTATTTTTTGAGTTAAAAACACCTTAAAGAAGAACCGCTAATTTACAACAATTTTAGTTCAATTTTGATATAAGCTGATTCCAGCTTGTATCAAAATTGAATGGAGAATTTGATTCTTACTTTGAACGGTTCATATCTTACCAAAGAAATTATGATATTGGTTTCGTCAGGTTAGGAAAAGGCATATTTTTTAACACAAAAATAATAATATGTAATTATTATTTTTATCAATACAATTTACTTATTTTCAGTTTCTTATGATTTATTTTAATCAGAAGCCTTTTTAAGCACTTCAATCATTTTTTCGCACTTAGGCATTTCTAAGTCTATGTTCGTTCAATGTAGTAAAATTATTTTTTTATTAAATATATTTATATTTGATTTTTAACGAATTGGTGGTGTT
>JBMYXW010000726.1:0-2392 GCA_049608825.1 Chitinophagales bacterium | reverse complement strand
AATATTGAAAAACCAAAACTTAAACTTTTGTTTATCAAAATTGTATGTTTAGAACTGCGAAATGTAGGTTTATAGTTCATAAACAAAAATATCAAAATCAAAATGAAAATCCCCTTCTATTCTGCCTTAAAATACCTCCTTTTTATCCTTGTTTTTTGCACTTTCTGCAATGACCTTCAATCCCAAAACTCCCTTCTATGGAAAATTGAAGGAAACGATTTGGAAGAACCTTCTTACCTGTATGGTACGATGCACTCACAAGACAAACGTGTACATGATTTGGGGAAATTAGCCGTACCTTATATCGATGAATGTGAAGCTGTGGCATTGGAGTTGGTGATTGATTCGACCGATATGATGCGTATGGTGCTGACCATGTTTGGTGAGATGATGATGAAAGACACGACTTTGCAGGATTTGTATGAAAAAGAGGAATATGATTTGGTCAAAAATTTTGTGACAACGGAGTTGGGCATGTTTTCCATTTTGTTCAAAATAGACCAAATGAAACCACTATATATTTCTTTGTTTGTAGAAGAAATGTCGTCTATGGATAGCGGAATAGGCAAGGAAATGGAAGTGGCTTTAGACCAATTTTTTCAAGCGGTAGGGGCACAAAAAGGTAAAAAGCTCATTGGGGTAGAGACTTTTGAAGAACAAATGAGTGCCTTCAATAGGATTCCATTGAAGGAGCAGGCTGCCATGCTGTTGGAGGCGGTTCAGTTGGGGCAAAGTGAGACAGACACTTCAATAGAAAATTCGATGTTTCCATTGATGAAACACTACTTAGACCAAGATTTGGAGGGTTTGATGGAGTGGTATGACAAAGAAGAAAAATATGCTGAATCCAGTTTCAATACCATTATTTTGTTGGAGCGCAACTATCGAATGGCGGACAGAATGGACAAAATCATACAGTCCCAAAATACTTTTATTGCAGTTGGGGCATTGCATTTACCAGGCGAAGACGGACTCATTCAACTTCTTAGTGAGAAAGGCTATCAATTGTCTCCCATGGTGATGGAACTACCTAAACTTGAAAAAACAGAACAAGTTGATTTACCTCTTGAATTGGAGATAGAGAAAAAATAGTAAACATTTTTTTTGCTTACACGTTTGAAGTTTTGTCCACTAACCTATCTCAATAAATTCTTCATGCAAAGACTCACCATTTTTCTCTGTATTCTATTTTTACTCCTTTCCTATACCCATGACACAAAAGCTCAAGGAAGTCAATACACCTACAAAACATCTGTTAAATTGGATATTCCACTTACAGTAGGCAGTGGTTTGTTGTGGATGTATAGTACTCGACTGCACAATAGAAAAGAAGTTTTTACAGAAGATCAATTGGAAACATTGGATGTAGGAAGAATCTCAAAATTTGATAGAGTCTCTTGTAGCAATTGGTCATTACCTGCACACAGAGCCAGTAATGCTTTTTTGTTTGGCTCTCCCGCTCTTCCATTCGTCTTACTTTTCAACAAAAATGTCAGAAATCACAATAGAAGTTTTGGAACGGTTGGATTGCTTACTTTTGAGACACTTGCTCTCAACAATGCTTTAACAGGTCTAACCAAAGAAATATTCAAAAGACAACGTCCTTTGCTCTACAATCCCGAATGTCCTTTGGATATGAAACTGAGTAGAAATGCTACCTCTTCTTTCATTTCTGGGCATACATCCAATGTAGCAGCAATGTCCTTTATGACTGCCCAAATATATTCTGACCTCAATCCAAATTCCAAAGGAAAAGTATTTATTTGGGGAACGGCTGCTGCTATTCCTGCCATTACCGCTTTATTGCGGGTAAAAGCAGGGCGGCATTTTCCGACAGATGTAATGGTAGGCTATCTCGTTGGTGCTGCCGTAGGAATATTAGTACCGAGACTGCATAGACAGACAGTGGAATAATATAGGCATCTCTAAAATTTAATCTACTCTACTCATCTTACAAACCATTGCGGTTCTTTGACAATTTTTGTGGAATACCGCAGAATGTATATTCTGCTATCTCATCGAAAATTTTCAGGTGTTGATAATCAGAAAAGAGAGAAGGGAATATATAACTTATGCCGACCTGTTCCGAGAACTCGGTGATACCTCGGTATCTCACAAAAATTGTCAAAGAACCATTATTGTTTGCATTTGAGTTTGCATTTGAGCTTTGAATTTGCATTTGAATTTGCATTCGCCTTACTTATGCCACCTCGCCCAATATCCTCTACAATCAAAATGCACCATTTGACGGCTAAAAAAACTCCCCTCTTTCTTATAAGTACCAATACCACCTTCGTTCTTGACAATCTTCTCATTGAGAATATCGACTACAATGTCGACATCCTTATCGTTTGATTCCCCATCTTTATTGACATCCAATACCAAAATGTCA
>JBMYXW010000725.1:0-2393 GCA_049608825.1 Chitinophagales bacterium | reverse complement strand
GATAATCATTGTAAGGGTTGGGTTGATACAGATTTAGATGGAGTAGATGATGAATTTATTGAGCATCTTGGATTTATGGTTGTAGAAGTAGAAAAAAAAGGAGGAACATTTCCCGCAGGAAATATTATAATTAAATGGAAAGATTCTGAAAATGGAAATACCATAGCAACAGGAAATGAAATACATGATTTAGTAGAAGGAACGTATTGTGTAGAAGCAAGTATAGAAAACAGTGATTTTTGTAAAACGACCAGATGTTTTGATATATTTGATACTTCTCCTACATTTCTTTATTGGACAAGTGATTGTACTTTGCCTTATCGTTGTGGACATACATTTGATAATGATTATTATGTTGAAGGTAAAACAGATATATTTTTTCCAAATGGGAATTGTGAAGGACGTAAGCGTTGTATTGAAACAGAAGACCCACTTCCAGGAATAATAGTGGCAACAGAAGGTCAAGTTATTGACCCAAGCAATGACCCTACAGATTGTCGTGGGCTGGAATTACAATGTCATGTGGGTAGTGAGACCTATAATGTTCCTATTCCCGATGATTTGCAAAGCGTACAAATAGGTTGGGGTATTGTAGAAGTAGATTGGGATGATGACCATATAAATGAATGGGAAGTGATGGAGAATTATTGTTATTATGCAGAAGCATGTTTCCCATTGGAAGGTGATTTAGCGAACCCTGTTAGTTTTATTCATTGGGGATATGAACCACATCTTCCTGTATTTACAGAGCAAGGCTGGGGAAGTGACGGAAAATGTTATGAATTTTATTATTGTACTTGGGATGCTTATCATGCAGAGCAACCTTCTCAACAACAGGAACTTTTATATACTTATTGTGCAAAAAAGAACCTTGATTTACCTATTGGAATATCTTCTATAAACTATGAAAATCACCTTATCAACTATTTGGGTACTAATTCAATTCCTAATAATTTATATAGTGTCAGTCAGTTTGACTCAAGCCTTGAACCTATATGGGAGCAATCTCTATCTGGAGCAGGAAATATTTGGGGAACAGACATCGCCAATTTATACGATGGAAGTGTCTTGTCTGTTGGGTATTTTACACAGGACATTCGTACAGCAGACCATTGGTTGTATGCTTCGGAGGGAGCAGAAGATATTTTATTGGTCAAACACGATGTGCAGGGAAATCGAGAATGGCTCAAAACCATTGGAGGAATAGGTGCTGATAAATGCCACAGCATTGCAGTAGATGGCATGGAAGGTATGTGGCTTACAGGCAGTTTTACAGACGAAATGGACATTGAAAACATTCGGCTTACAGGAACAGGTCAAGACACCTATTTTGCCAAATACAATGGCTTGGGTTATCTATTGTGGGCAAAAGCATTGGAGGGAACGGGAAGCAATACAGGACTTGCCATAGAAACCGACAATGAACACAATGCCTATTTATTGGGCAGCTTTCAAGACGACATTCAATTTGGAAGCAAAACCTCCGAAAACAACGACGATTATTCCGATATGTTTTTGGCGAAATACGATAAAGACGGCAACTTTATTTGGAGGAAACACGCAAGAAGCATTGCTACTCATTTTGAAAAAGCGGATATGGCTGTAGATAATGAGGGGAATATATTGGTCTATGGGGCTTTTAGAAATGGATTTAGTTTTACTCCTTATTCCGAAGATGCCATCTATACCAGAAGTTTCAAAGAGGATTTATTCTTGGTTAAATACAACTCCAAAGGAGATCTGTTGTGGACACGACAATTGGGGAATACCGAAGATGCAATGCACTTGGGAGGCATAGAAACGGATAGGTATGGGAATATACTCGTCAATGGTGGTTTTGAAGGAAGGGCTACTTTTGAAGGAGTCAGTTTGACAGCAGACGGCGAAAGCAGTATTTTTGTGGCACAATACAGCAGTGATGGGCAGTTGGATTGGGTGAAAAAAGAAGGAGGGGCAAACAAAGATGCAGCTACTTGTATAGCAGTCAATCCTGTGCATGGAAATACCTACTATGCAGGTTTTCACTATGGCAAAGCACAAATTGAAGGAGAGGAGTTCACAAGCGGTGAGAACGTTCACAATGGCTTTATTGTAGAATTGGGGGGACGATCAGAGCGAAATAAAAACGAAGAAACAATTGAAGTAGTAGAAACTGTTCCCGAATCTGCAATGCTCGTTGAAAAGATTTACCCAAATCCTTTTAATCGAGAAATACAAATAGACATTCAGTCTCCTCGAAAAGAGAAAATTACCTTCGATGTTTACAATATGATGGGAGAAAAAACCTTGTCTGAGAAACACCCGCTAACAGAAGGCAAGAATACGATTTCTCTAACATTGAAGGAAAAAATCCCCAATGGAGTTTATTTATTGAAGATTGTAGATGGCAAAAA
>JBMYXW010000724.1:0-2395 GCA_049608825.1 Chitinophagales bacterium | reverse complement strand
CCTGTTGCCAACGAATTGCCGCCCGTTGGTGCATCGTACCAGTGAATTTCAGAACCCGTTGGAGCAGCCGAAACCGAAATCGGTGTAGGCGTTTCGTTCTCGCAATATTCATTGTTCACAATTCCAGTTGGAGGATTCACCGTTGGACAATCGCAGTTCGTTGCCGCAAAGTTCGCATTGACAGTACAGTTCGCTTCATCTGTTGCAAAAATGCTGATGCTCGTTCCCGAAGGAATATTCAAAATTTGATAGCTTCCGCCGCCATTGTCCAATACGTCAAATCCGCCTACATTGATGTCAAAAACGCCCGTTCCACCTGTCAAATTGAAGTCCAAATCGTAGGTCGTAGCATCTGCCGAACAGTTGCCGCTACCTTCAATGAGTACAATTTCTGGATTTTCTGAAAGCGTCACTGCCACACGGCTCTCGCTTTTGCAGCCGCTACCGTTTTCGACCATTTCTGCATAGTAAGTACCTGTCGTTGAAGGGGTAAACACCGCACCCGATGCAAGCGAAAAGCCACCTACTGGTGTATTGAACCATCGAATCTCAAAACCCGTTGCAGGGAAATCCACCGAAATATCCGCAAACGTCTCTCCAAAACAAACCGAATTGTCTTGTGGATTCGTCGGCAAAGGCACATTGTCGCAGTCACAATCAATCGGACCGAGCAGTTCTTGCGTATTGCAGCCCACTTCGTCCGATGCCATTGACAAGACAATGCTACCCGCAGGAATTGAACGAATTACATAGTTTCCATCACCCAAATCGTCCACTGTTTGACCACCAGCCGAGAAAGTAATCGCACCCGTTCCGCCACTCACATTCACCTCCAAATCGAAGGTTGTCAAGTCTGCCGAACAAGTCGCACTGCCTTGCGTAATCACAATCGCAGGAAATTGAGTCAAGACCACAGGCGTTCGAGGCGTACTTGTACAACCGCTTCCAAGCTGCTCCAATTCAGCGTAATATGTGCCGCCACTTAAAGGAATGAAACTGGCTTCATTGCTCAATAAATTGCCGCCAAATTCGGCATCGTACCAGCGTACATTGTAGCCCACAGGTGGCGCATCCACCGAAATGACTGTTGGATTTTCGTCCGCACAATAAGAGTTTCCACTTGCGCCCGTTGGAGAAGCGATGTCGTCGGCACAGTCACACACAGGAGCTTCAAAAATTGCCGTTTCCGAACAGCCACTGCCATCCGTTGCCACAATGCTAAGGCTGTTGTTGGCTTCAATTCCTGCAATCGTAAAACTGCCTCCACCATTGTCCAAAACTGAATAAGGCGCAGCCGATACGCTGAAATTGCCCGCACCGCCATTCACCAAAATATTCAAGTCGTAAGTCGCCAAATCTGCCGAACAGTCGCTGCTGCCTTGCGTCACTACAATCGGATTCCCTTCAATGAGTTCGACTCCAATTCGACTGCTCACACAACCCGAAGCCGTTTCTACCATTTCGGCAAAATAGATGCCCGCAGAAGGAGGTAAAATACTCGCTCCCGTTCCTATCACACTACCACCATTTGCGGCATTGTACCAGCGAATTGCAAAACCCGAAGGTGCTGCCGCTACTGCAATTGGCTTTGGGTTTCCTCCAAAACAAAAGGTATTGGGTTGCGGATTTGTAGGAGGATTCACTACATCGCAGTCGCAATTTACGGCTTCAAAAACAGCCGTTGCCGCACATCCTTCAATGTCGGTAGCCGTTGCCGTTGCAGCCGTTCCCGAAGGAATCGAGCGAATCGTGAAAGTATTGGGACTGTTTTTGACGACTTCCAAACCATTGGCAGTCAATTCAAAACCACCGCTTCCGCCATTGACTGTCACCGTCAAATCATAAGTTGTCAAATCTGCCGAACAACTCGAAGTACTTTGTGTCAAGGTGATTTCGGGCAATTCCTCCAATGTCACCGCCACTCGATTACTTGTACATTCGCTGTCGTCGTTCACCGTTTCGGCATAGTAAGTGCCTGCTGCGGATGGGGTAAAGGTCGGGTTCGTACTCAAAACCGTTCCACCAAATTGTGTAACGTACCACCGAACCGAAAAGCCAGCAAAGGGCGAAGCGACCGAAATCGAAGTTGGATTTTCACCAAAACAAAAGGTATTGTCGGTCGGCTGCAAAGGCGCAATAACCGTTGGACAATCGCAGTTTGGAGCTTCAAAACTCGCCATTTCTTTGCAGCTTCTCACGTCCGTTGCGGTCACGCTCACATTTGTTCCCGCAGGAATATCTCGGACGGTGAAATTGCCCAAGCCATTGTTCGCCACCACAAACCCCGAACTCGTCAAGGTCAAACTTCCTTCACCTCCGCTCAATTGTACATTCAGGTCATAAGTCGTCAAATCTGCTGAACACGCTTTGCCGCCTTCTTCAATGACAATCGGCT
>JBMYXW010000723.1:0-2401 GCA_049608825.1 Chitinophagales bacterium | reverse complement strand
CCTTCCACAAATATTCCCCTTTGTCATTGATATAGGATATACCACTTCCCTTAATCAATTTGGCAACATTGCCTTTGGGTTCCCAAATAATTCCGTTAAATTCTGCTTCGGTGAGTTTGCCATTTTGAGCATGGTACAAACCAAAAAGGGTGTTTTTTCTGACTTGAATCGCACCCTTTTCTAAGAACCAAACTTGTTCGTATTCAATAGGCACAATGACCTGACCAGAAGTATCAATCACGCCCCATTTTTTTGCCATTCGCACCTTCGTCAAGCCATTTTCAAAAGTACTTGCATCGTCGTATTGGGCTTCAATCACCCATTCACTATTTCGGTTGATATATCCAAATTTGCCGCCTCTTTTGACCGCCCCCAAACCTTCCGAAAAGTCCTTTGCCCACTCATAGGTTGGGTAAACTGCCATGCTGCCTGTTGTGTCGGCATAGCCCCATTTGTCTTTGAAGTAAATCTTGGCGAAACCTTCCGAAAAATCACCTGCCATAATGTATTTGGGTTCGCCCACCAATTTGCCAGCCGCATTGATAAAACCATAGGTGTCTTCCAGTTTGACCATCGCTATGCCATCCGAAAAACTCCCTGCATCTTCGTATTGAGGCACAATCACTGTTTTGCCGCTTTCGTCAATAAAGCCCCATTTGCCATTGACTTGAATGGCTTGCAAACCATCGCTCATGGGTTTGAAGGCTTCTGTTTGAATGATTTTACCCGATTGTGTAATCAAGGCTTTATGGGTGCCAAAGTCGACTTCTGCCAATAAACCGTCAAAGTCTTTGGCATTGTCAAATTGAGGCTCAATAACCGTTTCGCCTTTGGGATTGATGTAGCCATATTTGCCAGCATTGGAGCGCACCAAAGCCCTGTCGCTGTGGAAGTTGGAGACATAATCCCATTGAAGTTCGCCAAGAGGATAGCCTTTTTTATCAATAAAGCCCCATTTCTTGTTTTTAGAAACCCCCACTTTTCCGCCTGAGAAAGACATGGTGAGGTCAAATTGTGGTTCGATGACCATTTCGCCCGCAGTGTTCACAAAACCCCATTTGTCATTGACCCGAACAACCGCCAATCCTTCCGAAAATTCGTCTGCTTCTTCAAATTGTGGTTCGATGACCATTTCGCCCGCAGTGTTCACATAGCCCCATTTTTTGTTGATTTCAACGGCTGCCAAACCTTCTGCAAAGTGTCCTACTTTGTCGAATTGTGGCTTCAAAACCACTTGACCTTCGCTGTCTATAAATCCCCATTTGTCGAAGGACATTGCCTTTGCGAGGTTGTGGTGGAAAGCACTCGCAAAATCCAATCGGGGCAAAAAGACCCAATCGCCTTTTTTGTTGATAAAACCATAGCGTCCATTGTCTCTAACGGCTGCCATTCCTTCCGAAAAATAGTCCACCGTCTCGAATTGTGGCTGAATGACTATCAATCCTTTGGTGTTCACATAGCCCGCTTTGCCGTCCTGCAATATGGGGGCGAGTCCTTCTTTGAAGTCCAAAGCATCGTCAAATTGTGGCTCGACAATGACCTTGCCCTTGGCATTGATATAGCCCGCTTTTCCGTCTTGGTAAATGGTGGCGAATCCTTCCGAAAAACTGCGTGCGCTGCTGTATTGTGGCGGAATGACCTTCAATCCGTCTGTGTTGATAAATCCTATGTCGCTGCCTTCTTTGACGACTGCCAAACCTTCGGAAAAACCCAATGCGGCGGCAAATTGGGGCGGGATTCTAAATTCGCCTTTTTCGTCAATGAATCCGTATTTGCCATCTATCAGGATTTTTGCCAAGCCATTGGAAAAACTGGGGGCGTAGGGGAGTTCAAACTGCGGAAAAATAATCATGCTGCCGCTTTTGTCGATGAAGCCCCACTGATTGGAGTTCGGCAATTTGACGGCTGCTTTGCCTTCCGAAAAGTCATTGACTTCCATATAGGTAGGCTCGATGATGGTATTTCCGAGCGAATCTATAAAGCCCCAAAGGTTTTTGTCGTTTTGTACGGCTGCCATGCCGTTTTTGAAGTCATAGACGTTTTGATATTGGGGTTCAACAACGATTTCTCCCTTGAAGTTGATAAAACCCGTTTTGCCGTCTTTCACCACACTCGCCAAACCGCCCGACTCGAATGTGCCAAATTTGGAATAGGGCAAATCCAATACCCATTGTCCGAGTGGGTCAATAAAACCGCTTTTGCTGCGGGCCAAAACGGAGTAGAGTGCTGGACTTTCGGCTGTCTGAACGGTCGCTTTTGAAGCGGATTTTGTTTTTTGGGTGGCTTCTTTGCTGCCTGTGCAGGCGGCTATGGAAGTGAGAAAGAAAAAAATAATTAATAATTGATAATTGATAATTGAGGATGGAGAATTAATAGTTGATAATTGATAATTGATAATTGA
>JBMYXW010000722.1:0-2403 GCA_049608825.1 Chitinophagales bacterium | reverse complement strand
TCGCTCTCCAAAGTGGAGGAAAAATTGATTTGAATGTCAAAACAAAACATATAAACTGTGGTGGCAACGCCAATCTCCAACTTTTGAGTACCTATACCTGCAATGAATATCCTCTTGAGTTCGATGAAGTAATTTGTCCTACCAACGACAGAATTGTTTCAATAGAAACCCCTCCTGCCGAAGTCCAAATGCAGGTAAATGGTCCAAGCGAACTCCTTCCATTGTGCGAATCCTTCGACTATGAGTTTATCATCAACAGCGCACAACTCGCCAATATCTATGAGCCTATTTTAAACATCGAATTTCCACCTTTGGATGGTTTATCTTTGGCAGGAAGCCCAACCATTGAATATCCGATTGGGACAGGTGAGAGACCATTCACCTTCACCACTACACCTACAGGGCTGCAAGTAGATTTGGCGGTGGCTGACTTAGAAACTGCTCCTTCTGCCAATATTCTCGAAAACGGCATTGCAGGGCTTGGAATTGGTAATTCTGACACTCGAAAAGCAATCATTAGAGTTCCTTTGATTACCGATTGCAATTTCATTTCTGGTTCTTCCATTCGAGCCACCATTACCGCCAATCGCCCCTGTGGAAATCCCGCTGTTGGAAGTGGCATCAGTCAATTACTCGAACCCATTCTCATTGAAGGAGCGATTCCTTCTTATATCACTTTGACCACCATAGATTCGGATGCAGTGAGTTACTGCGATGCCAATTCTACCGTCAGGGTCCAAATCATCAACGAAGGTCCAGCCGCCACTTCTGCCGATGAACACTGCTATATTTTTATGCCCGAAGGTGTAAACTATTTGGTGGGTTCTACCCAAAGTCTCAACGAAAACACGGTAGCGGAACCCCTTCAAATAGATCAATTCCCATTTATCCAATTGGACTTCACCATGCCCAAAGGCGTAGCCGACAAGGATACAATTGTGTTTACTTTCGATGTCAATTCCAGTGAATTAGCAGCCTGTCAAGATGCTTTTGTGGAGTTCATTGCCCAAACCATTGAGTTTGTTCCCTTGTTTTGTGCAAGCGAAGGAGCAGAATGCAATTTGCCCGTCAAGACGAGCGAAGGAACGGGCTACTTTGACATCACCATTGGAGGGCCTGAAATGAATCTTTCTGCCATCGCTCAAACGGGTTGTGCTCCAGCAGAAAATGGTGAATTGACGGTCAATGTGACTTTGTTTAATTCAGGGAACAAGGCAGTGACCACCAACAATACAAGTGTTGATGTGTATTTGGATTTGAATGGAAATGGCGTGGTCGATGCTACCGATATGTTCTTAGAAAGTTTGGTTTATGACAGTCCTATTGAAGTGGACGAAGGGGTTTCATTGGAAGGAACATGGACGATAGACCCCAATCTTTTGAGTCCATTGATATTCGTGTTGGAGGCGGAGACGTATTGTAATGGTTGTGAAGATGTGATTTTTTACATTCCAGAAGTGAATGCTATCAGTGCTTTGAGCCTGGATTACGATGTAGATTGTGACGATGAGACCGAGCTTTATACAGCTTTTGTGTATATACTAAATGGTGTGTCTCCTTACTCGATTACAGGAAGTACAAGTGCCAATTTGAATATAGACAATTTTTTGATACCCAATATTCCCTATGGAGTTCCATTGGAGTTTTTTATTGAAGATGGCGTGGGCTGCAAGGATACCATTATCATCAGTGATGTATGTGGCGTTACCTTGCCCGTTGAATTGCTGTATTTTGAAGGGAAAACAATTCAAGAAGGAAACCTGCTTCAATGGCAAACGGCTTCGGAATTGAACAACGATTATTTTACTCTGAAACGCTCCATAGATGGTGAAATTTTTGAAACAATAGCCACTGTAAAAGGGCAAGGAACAACTTCAATTCTTCAAAATTATGATTTTTTAGATACGAGTTTCCCCAATGGAATTGTGTATTATCAATTATCTCAAATAGATTTGAACAACAAAACAAGGAAATTAAAAACCATTAGTTTAGAGCGAAAAAATACTTCAACAAGACTAATGATTGAATCCATTCAACCGATTCCTGCAAAAGATTTTTTCAACCTTCAATGTTTTAGTCCTGTCTCACAATCTTTAGAATTGCAGGTTTTTGACATTTACTCCAAACCGATTCATCGTCAAAGCCTTACTGCAAATATTGGTCGCAACCATTGGAGAATGGATTGTAGTGACTGGGGCAAAGGTGTATATATTTTGCAGCTAAAAGGTGGAGAGGAAACGGTTTTGAAGAAAATTGTATTACAATGATACATTAGAAACCGAAAATACTGTTATGCCTAAAAATAATTTGAAGTTTATTTTTTGAAGATGATTGATTCTCATTATAATCAAGGATTTTTTGGACGAAACTTCAAAAGTCTAAAACGGGAATTTATTTTATTTG
>JBMYXW010000721.1:0-2403 GCA_049608825.1 Chitinophagales bacterium | reverse complement strand
ATTTTATAATTGTGTGATGCGTTGTCGAGATGGTGTTGGGAAAATGGTTATATTTGGAGGAGAGAATGTGAGTTTTTCACGGACTACCCTTGTGTCTCATTAGAAAGAAATCAGTCATTAATGGAAGGTTACTATTCAGCATAGTTGTTTTTTGAAAAAAAAATGCTTGTGTATGAGGTAATTTTTAGAGATTATATTTATTTTATGGCATGCTTCCCAAAAGAATACAAAATATTGTTGTCCTACAATCAAAATCGATTCAAGAATTGATTGCAGAGATAAATAGCCATTTTGAGCAAAAGTTGGCTCAAAAAGAAGCTCGTATTCGAGAATTGGAAGACCAACTATCAAAAAATAGTCAAAATAGTTCAAAGCCTCCCTCAACTGATTCCCCTTACGGCAAAACCGAGAAGCCTGCTCCTAAAAGTCGCCGTGAAAAGACCGAACGAAAAATAGGTGGTCAATATGGACACAAAGGCAGTAATCTTAAAATGGTTGAAATTTCTGACCATACGGTAGTCTATAAGGTAAAACGTTGTACCTGTTGTGGTGAAGACTTGAGTAATTGTTCTATAAAATCAATTCTTCGCCGTCAAGTGTATGATATTCCTCCATTGAAACTCACTGTGACCGAACACCAAGCAGAAGTAAAAAAATGTGTTTGTGGATACACGACCAAGGCAGATTTCCCTAAAACTGTTCCCCATTATGTTCAATATGGTTCACATATTAGAGGATTTCTAATTTATCTACAAAACTACCAATTTCTGCCATATGAACGTACCAAAGAATTGATAGCAGACTTATTCAAACATAATTTAAGTACAGGCACATTATCTAATACCCAAAAATATGCTTTTGAACAGTTAGAGGTTTTTGAAGAGCAACTGAAAGCCTTACTCACCCTTGCTACCGTAGCAGGTTTTGACGAAACAGGCTTTCGAGTCTTGTCAAAATGTTGGTGGCTGCATAGTTGTTCCACTGATAAACACGCTTACTACCAAGTGCATGAAAAAAGGGGCAATGAAGCAATGGATGCCATTGGTATTCTACCTGATTTTGAAGGCATTGCTATCCATGATTTTTGGAAAAGCTACTTGAAATATACCTGTACTCATGGCTTGTGCAATGCCCATTTGCTTAGAGAACTTACCTTTATCAAAGACCGATTTAAACAAAATTGGGCAGAAGATTTAGCCAGTCTACTTTGTGAAATGAAAACTGCAAGAGACAAGGCTGTTGAGCAAGGTAAAACAGCTTTGAGGGAACAAGAATTAACGCAATACGCAAAAAAATATAGCACGATTATCGAAGAGGGTTTCAAAGCCAATCCTTTTACGCCTCCAAAAAAGAAAAAAAGAGGCCCAGTTGCCAAAACTAAAGCCCTCAATCTACTCGAAAGAATGAGGAATCACAAAGAGGAT
Source organism: Chitinophagales bacterium (assembly GCA_049608825.1). Lineage (GTDB taxonomy): Bacteria > Bacteroidota > Bacteroidia > Chitinophagales > UBA2359 > JAUHXA01. The sequence continues at coordinate 979 of JBMYXW010000721.1, read as the reverse complement.
ATTATGCGATTCTTGTTTGATTTTAATGTCCCCTTTGACAACAATTTTTCCGAGAGGGATATTAGAATGATGAAACTCAAACAAAAAATATCTGGTTGCTTTAGGTCTAAGACAGGAGCAAAGTATTTTGCCAGAATTAGAAGCTATATTATCACCGCTCGTAAGCAGGGAGTAAATGTCTTTGAGGCTTTGATTAACCTCTTCGAAGATAACTCTACTTTCTCCAAACTCCTCTATTAATCCTAATGCTGAATAGTAACAAACAATTAAGAGCTTGATTGTAATTGTGTAATTCTCATTTAAATTTTCCTTCAATGCTATGAATACGCTGACTTCAACATATTTTGATACAGATGGACACTTCAATTTGGAAGCTCGGTCGCTCTATGCAGATGCCATGCGATTGGATAGAATCGAAGATTTGCCTCAAGAACTCGTCGAACATCTTCATGCTTGTTTGCAGTGTAGCATGGAAACCATTGACTTATTTCAACTGACACATCGCCACCACACCGACGAAAAACATCCCTTTTTTGATTTGGGGCGAGCTGTTCCGACTTCCAATGAAGAATTGGATGATATGTTGGAAGATATTTTGCGCTCGGCATTGAAGGAGATAAGCATTCAAAATACAAAGATGGAAGCTCAATTGAATTTGAGTTTCAAATCGGACAGCAAATTGGATATTATTGCACCCAAAAAAGATGCAGTGTGTATTGATTCTATTCGTTTTGAGTTGAACCAAAGCTCCAAACAGCGGATTCCTTTAAACATTCGAGATGCATCTGGAAAGATTGTTTACCGCTTCAAAATGCCTTCCAATATTTTGAAACACGATGTAGCCATCGAAAAACAAAAACTTCCTACAGGTTTGTATTATTGGACGGCTTTGTTGAATGGTGTTCGACGAACGGGGCGACTGTATATTTGTCGAGCCGAAGATGTAGGGAAATATCTCAATAAATGAAAATAAAAAAGC
>JBMYXW010000720.1:0-2408 GCA_049608825.1 Chitinophagales bacterium | reverse complement strand
TTCCATTTGGACAAACAACTGCAAGAGGTCAGCAATTATGCTCGAAAGCACAACATTGTTTTGAAAGGTGATATTCCGATTGGAATTTACCGACACAGCGTAGATGCTTGGACACAGCCGCATTTGTACCATATTGATGCACAAGCAGGTGCGCCGCCTGACCAATTTTCGGATGATGGTCAAAACTGGAAATTCCCGACCTACAATTGGAAGGTGATGGCAGAAGATGGTTATGCTTGGTGGCAAGACCATTTCAAAACCCTGTCCAAATATTTTGATGCTTTTCGGATTGACCACATTCTGGGCTTTTTCAGAATCTGGCAAATTCCCTACAAATCTACTTCTGCAAAGTTGGGGCATTTTTACCCCGCTATTCCTGTGACAGAGAGCGAACTCTACAATAGAGGCATTGGATTTGACTACGATAGATTGTGTAAACCTTTCATCACAGGTCGACATTTAGAAGAGTTGTTTGGCGACCAAGAGGAGTATGTAATCAAGCACTTTTTGCAGCCTACAGTTGACAATCGGTTTGCTTTTCAGGTGGCATTTGATACGCAGCGAAAAGTGGAAAACTACTTCGATTTGCATGAAAACAAATCTCAAGAACACCTAAAAGAAGGCTTACTGCAATTGCATACCGAAGTCTTGTTTGTGGAAGAACAACATACCGAAATACAGGCACTTCACCCCCGCATTGCTTTCCATAAAACACGTTCCTTTCAATATTTGCCTCTCCATATTCAAGAACGGTTGTCGGACTTGTATGAGGATTATTACAAATACCGTCAAGAGGAACTTTGGACAAAAGAGGCAATGGAGAAACTTCCACCTATCACGGCTGCAACGGATATGTTGATTTGTGCCGAAGATTTGGGAATGATTCCCGATTGTGTGCCACAAGTATTGAAGGAATTTGACCTGCTGACGCTCGAAATTCAGAGTATGCCGAAAAAGACCAACGATTTTCTGCAAGCAGAGCACGTTCCCTATCATTCGGTTTGCAGTCCTTCAACGCATGACAGCGCACCGATTCGCCTTTGGTGGACGATTGAAAAAGAGAAACGAAACCATTATATCCAACATTTCTACAACCATGAACTCCAACGTTGGGGCGAAGCTCCTGCTGTTTGTTATAGAGATATTGTACAGCAAGTGGTTCAGCAACATCTGGATTTTGAAAGTATGTGGGCGGTTTTCCCATTGTCGGATTTGCTGGGCATGAGTGAAAAATTGCAGCATCCAAATCCTGCGGAAGAACGCATCAATCAACCTGATGTGATTCCTCACTATTGGCAATATCGGGTGCATTTGACGATGGAAGAGTTGTTGAAGGAAGAGGAATTCAATGGTTTATTGAAGGGGATGTTTGAAGGGAGAAGATAGAATAGTGATAGTTTTCTCATCAATAGTGATGAGTTTAAAACCCATAGCCGTCAAGCTAAGAACCAGAAAGGTGTATAAGATGCCCTAAAGGGGCAAAAGCAATAGCGTAGGGCGATGCCCTACGAAGCAAAAAAAGAAAATGCCAGCCCTGAAAGGGCGAAAGCAAAGAGGGGAGTTGAATGCTTCCGCCCTTTTAGGGCTAATGACACATTTATACTTGATTCACAGGGCATTGCCCCGTGCTATTGCCATAACCCTTTCAGGGTAAATAAACAAAATTTTCCTAAGCTTGACGGCTATGGGTTTAAAACCCCTCGTTATTGATGAGAAAATCGCAGTCTGAATTATTTTAGAAAAACACAGCAATAAATTATAATCACCACAAAACGGTTTGAAAAAACCACCAAACAATCACAAAGAATGAAGATATTAGTTATTGGAGGAACAGGTACTATCGGAAAAAAAATCGTTTCCCATTTTTTGTCGGGCAATGAGGTAATCGTGGCTGGAAGAACGACGAAAGACTACAAAGTAGATATTGCAGACTCAAAGACCATCAAGAAATTGTTCAAAAAAACGGGGAAGGTGGATGCCATCATCTGTGCAGCTGGCGAGGCAAAATGGGCACCGTTTGACGAACTTTCGGAAGACGACTTTCACATCGGATTGAGAAGCAAGTTGATGGGACAGGTAAATGTGGTCAGAATTGGACGCAAATACCTCAAAAAGAATGGTTCTATTACTTTGACCACGGGAATCTTAGCAGATGATCCTGTTTATCAAACAGCAAGTGCTGCAATGGTCAACGGCGCTATTCACAGTTTTGTACAAGCAGCTGCATTGGAATTAGAAAAAGGCATTCGATTAAATGTAGTTTCTTCTGGTGTGGTCATCGACGCTTACGACAAATACGAAAGTTACTTCCCTGGACATCCTCCAATCCCAATGGATAAGATGATGTTGGGCTATATTCGTAGTGTAAAAGGTAAAAACACAGGGGAAATTATTAGAATTTACGCTTA
>JBMYXW010000719.1:0-2416 GCA_049608825.1 Chitinophagales bacterium | reverse complement strand
TCTGTTATAAAAGAAGTGTTTTTCTAAAAGAGAGAAAACTCTTTTTACTTAGATGAATAATAAAAAAAGAGGTTGGATGTTGTTGTTTTTGTGTGTTCATAACCTAATAAATTTGTGTGTAAAATTAAGACTAAGTGTGTTTCGCTTTATTTAAGGCGAAAGTCGTGCCATTTTTTGTTGCTAGGTAGTCTAGTAAAAGCAAGTCAATTTTAGAGTTTTGGTTTGAATTGGGGGATAAAATAATACATTGGGCAGTTTTTATTTTATTGCAATCAATATGTATAATTATTTGATTAATAATTTGTTTTAATGATTGTTTATAATGCAATTAAACAAAAAAGGATATAACAAAAACTTTGACTAAAGTACTGTTTAAACAAAAAAAAACCTTCAAAAAAAACCTTCTCTTTCAATTTTTATGACTCTACAATGACAACTTTTTTTGTTAGAAGCGTATGTTGTACTTTATTTTTTAGAAAGTGGGTATTTTTTTATATACTTGACACCATTAAAAATTTACTCTTTATTTTGTTATTTCGGCTTTTTAAAACAGGTTGAGGTTTCAACAAATAGTCCATTCCTAAGATAATTAGTATCTTCACACAATCAAACGTTTCTACATCTAAAAAGACACTAAAATCAACAATTCATGCGTACGTTTTTATTTCTAATCACCCTTCTATTCTGCGTATTTTCTTATTCGCAATCTACTGAAAAAGAACAGGTTATTCAATATTTACAAAAGGACTACAACTACCTTGAAAACCTCTACAAACACTTTCACCAGAACCCTGAACTGTCGTTTTTGGAAGAAAAAACAGCGGCAAGATTGGCGAAAGAATTGAAGGAAATCGGCTTTGAAGTGACCGAAAAAGTAGGCGGACATGGCATCGTGGGCGTTTTGAAGAATGGCGAAGGGCCGACTATTTTAGTTAGGGCAGACATGGACGCTTTGCCGATATTGGAGGAAACAGGTTTGGATTATGCAAGTGAGGTGAAAATGACCGACATTACAGGAGATAAAGTGTCGGTAATGCACGCTTGTGGTCACGATATGCACATTACTGTTTGGACAGGAGCCGCAAGGGCTTTGGCAAAGATGAAAGACCAATGGAAAGGCACAGTCGTATTCATTGGACAGCCTGCAGAGGAGCGTGGAAGTGGAGCGAGAAACATGTTGAAGGAAGGTTTGTTTGAGAAGTTTCCTGTGCCAGATTATGGCGTGGCTTTGCATGTTCATGCAGGAATGCCTGCGGGAACGATTGGCTATTGCCCCGAATTTTCGATGGCAAATGTCGATATGATGAACATCAAGGTGTTTGGTGAAGGTGGACATGGTGCCTATCCACACACAACGATTGACCCTGTTGTATTGGCTGCCAAAATCATTGTAGATATTCAGACGATTGTGAGTCGGGAAGTTTCCCCGCTTGACCCTGCGGTGGTAACAGTCGGTTCGATTCACGGTGGCACGAAGGGGAATGTGATTCCCAACGAGGTGGAAATGAAATTGACCTTGCGTTCTTATACTGATGAGGTGCGTCAAACTTTGATTGACAAAATAAAATTGAAGTGCAAAGCGGCTGCAATGGCAGCAGGATTATCGGAAGATAAATATCCCGAAGTAAAATTGAGAGATGAATTTACACCTGCACTCTACAATGACCCTAAATTGACAGACCGAATTGCAGATGTATTTGTGGAGAATTTTGGTAAGAAAAACATTCACCGCCAAGCTCCTGTGATGGGTGGGGAAGATTTTGGAAGGTATGGAAAAACGGAGGACAATGTGCCGATTTTTATGTATCGTTTGGGAGTGGTCAATCCAAAGCGTTTTGAAGAATACCAAGCAGAGGGGAAACAGTTACCTTCTCTTCACTCTTCAAAATTTGCGCCTGATATTGAACCGAGTATCAAGACAGGAGTTAGGAGTATGGTTTTGGCGGTTTTGGAGTTATTGGATTGATTTACAACCCCACCCGTATCTTCCCATCGACCAATACTTCCGCTTCCTTCAATACCTTATAACTGTATTCGCCTTTGGTCAATTCACTGCGACTCAGTGCCAAAACATTAGAGCTGAGGTCAGTTATTTCATATACAACATCTCCTTTTTTGTCGTACATTTCCAAGGTAGCATCTTCCAAAGACACTGCAAACTTCAATACAGCTTGATCTTCAAGTGGGTTGGGGTAGATGTGAAAATTGGTGTGACAGTTTACATCATTGCTGTCCATGCACTTGCCATCAATAAAAGACACAACCGAAAAAACTATCAAACTGTGTAAGGCAAAAACTATTGCAAATATCTGCTTCATAATGTTAAAAAACTAAGTCATTAAAAAATCCATTCAAAAATGTCATTAGCCAAATCCCATTACAAACCTCTGAAATTTCTTTCGGAAAAAGAAAAACA
>JBMYXW010000718.1:0-2420 GCA_049608825.1 Chitinophagales bacterium | reverse complement strand
GGAGGTTTCTTTGTGTAGAGGATAATTTTTTGCACCGTGCATACTAAAGGTGAAAACTTTGGGTTGATTTTGGAAGATTTGGGCAGTGCCATTGCCTTGATGGACATCCAAATCCACAATCAATATTTGACGAACCAGCCTTTTTTCCAACAAATAGTTGGAAGCAATTGCCAAATCGTTTAATAGGCAAAATCCCTCCCCTCGATTGGTGAAAGCGTGATGTGTGCCTCCTGCAATGTTCATTGCGATGCCATACTGCAAAGCGAACAATGCAGCTTCTATTGTTCCTTGTGCAATTGTGATTTCACGCAGTATCAATTCGGGAGATAAAGGAAAGCCTGTTCGTCGCTCCTCTTTTCGGGTTAATTGTAGATTTCGTAATTTATCCCAATAATCGCTGCAATGGGTATTGAGAATGTATTTTTCGGATACAGGTTTTGGAGTAAAAATGTTTTCTTCGGTAATCATGCCTTCATACAGCAATTGTTGTGGTAATAGCTCATATTTTGCCATCGGAAAGCGATGGTTAGCTGGCAATGGATGGGCATAAATTGGGGAATAGGCGATTTTTAGCATACTTGTATGAATCGTACTTTTTTTGATAAAAGGTAGAATATAACATATCTATTGTGAACCTGCTAAGATTGAGTTCATAGAAAAGTAATGTTGTATTGCTTATTTTTGTTTTGTTGAACAAAAATAATAAAATATCAAACATATTTTTTAAGGATTTTGATAGAGACTTTAGTTGATTATGATTTAAGTTATTGATATTGAGTATTTTTAAAAATTTGAAATAGTGCTTCTTATTTTTTGATATTATAGTGATGAAATTATTTTTGTGTAGCGATTTTTGAAAAAAGATAAACAAAGTTTGCGTTTTTGATAATTGTGTTGTATCTTTGGAGCATAACCCTAAACAAAAATTCTTATGACTGCTGAAAATTTTAATCTACTTGTTTTAGGTTTGGTAAATAATCTCAAACCCTACTCTATCAGCCTTACCAAGAATAAAGATGAGGCTGAAGATTTACTTCAAGAAACCATGTATCGAGCCTTCAATAACCAAGATAAATTCAAAGAAGGTACGAATCTAAAAGCATGGTTGTTTACCATCATGCGGAATATCTTCATCAACAAATACCGAAAGAAATCCAAACGAAAAACCATTGTTGATACAACAGAAAACCTCTACTATATTAATTCCTCTCAAGCCACAATACGAAATCGTGCGGAGTCAAATTTTGTGATGAAAGATGTAGTAAATGCTATTCAAAGACTAAACAGTGATTACAAAGTTCCTTTTGTGATGCACTTCAAGGGCTTCAAGTACCAGGAAATAGCGGAAGAATTGGCACTTCCTTTGGGAACGGTTAAGAGCCGCATATTCTTTGCTCGCAAAGCATTGAAGAAAGAACTGAGTGTATATGAGGAATTGAAGTGAGAAATGGTGCTTATATTCTAAGAGAGGATGGTTAAAATAAAAACCCCAAATTCAAAAGTATTTTTTTGAATTTGGGGTTTTAAAATTTTGTTCCCAATGAAAATCTACATCCATCACTACCTTCAAGATGACCTTTTGGAAGCCTTACAAAGTATTGACTCACATAAAATATCCACTCAATATGTGGCGTATTGTGATAATTTGTTATTGGGGGCGACTTATGTAGGGAATTAAATCGTTGGCGGATGTACATAGTATAGTATCGAAAAATAATGACAAGCTGCTCCTGCAATAACAAACAGATGCCAGATAGCATGATTGAAGGGAATTCGATTGATGACATAAAAAACGATTCCGATAAGGTAAAATACACCTCCCAATAGCAACAAAAATACACCCCAAAAGTCAACTGTTTCTAAAACAGGCTGTATAAAAAACAAAATCATCATGCCCAAACCTGCATAAAACGCTATGCTATACGATTCATATTTAGACAACTGATTGCGAATCATCCATTTGAAGACCATTCCGCCAATTGCCAAACTCCAGATAACAACCAAAAGGGGAATACCCCAACCTCCTCGCATATTGCCAAGTAGATAAGGCGTGTAAGTTCCTGCAATCATCAAAAAAATTGCGAGGTGGTCGAATACTCGCAAGGTTTTTTTCCACTCAATATGCTCTACCCAGTGATAGATAGTTGAGGATAAAAATACGGCTATCATACTCAATCCAAAGACTATAGAACCTGCCAAGACACCCAAATCTTGATAATCTAAGGCAAAATAAATCAACACAAAAAAACCTATAAGACTGACAATTGCGCCAATGCCATGTGTGATGTAATTTAATCGTTCTTCAAGTTCGGAATAAAAAGGCGTTTTCATAGCACATAGATTGAGAATAAGATAAAAAATAAAATAAGTAATCAGACAAAAATAGTTTAGCCTAATAATTTTGGTAACTAACTGATTGT
>JBMYXW010000717.1:0-2422 GCA_049608825.1 Chitinophagales bacterium | reverse complement strand
CACTCCCAATCATTGCCAGATGTACTTGGTACTGCTATCCATCCATTTGCTTCTTCTTCAAAATCATTGATATATTCGTTTTCCAACTCAATCTGCTCTAAAACAAAAATCTGTAAGGAAACATTGTCGCTGCAAAAAGCATCGGAAGCTACAGTAAGTTTTACATCATAAACCGAAGCATCGCTGTATTGGTGAACGGGAGCTACTCCCTCACCCTTTGTGCCATCTCCAAAATCCCACATCCATTGTGCACCCTCGATTTGCTGTGTAGTTGGGATTTCAAACTGAATCAAGTTGTTTTGACAGGTATTGTACCAATCAAATACGGGTTTGGCATTGGCTTGAAAAGCAACGGTTGTGTCTTGTTGGAGTTCACAGCCTTGTGTAGTTTTGACCTGCAAAGACACGCTGTAAATCGTACCTGGTGTATTGTTGGCATAACTGTGAAGGCCTGGGTTTTTTAAATTACTTTGACTTCCATCCCCAAAATCCCACTCCCATTCTACTACTTCTACACCTTCTGGAATGACCGTATTGTTGGTGAAAACAGGTGTCTCTCCTTCGCATAATCCATCTACATCAAAAGCTAAAGTTGGTACAGGATTTTTAATCAAATCTACCTTCAATCGGTCACTTTCACAAACACCTGGTTGTTGGGTGACGAAAACGATTGTTGTATCTTTGAGGTCAGAGATAGAGACAATAAATAGGGAGTCGTCTATTCGAATGGGGTCGGTTGAATCTATGCTTTCATACCAACGAATTGTATTTCCAAATGCACCAATTCTAAAGTCTTCTATTTGGTCGGCACAATAAAATATTGTTTCTGGAATAGTTGGTAAGATGGGAGCTTCTTGGATTTCAATGGTGATGTAACCTGCCGAAAAAGCATAGTCGAAATCAAGACTTCTCATTACCACATCAATAAAATACTTTCCCACAGGCAATATAGAAGGGTCAAAACTATAGACCAAAGAGTCTGTTCCAATTACTTGGGTCAAAGGATTGTCGTCGCCCTCCAAATATTCCAAGGTTTCGGAAGCTGAAAGAGGCTGAACCTTGACTCCTTCAAACTGATATGAAAGTGTATCATAACCTATCTCATCACTCAGATATTCAAAATCTGGACTGATGAGTATAGGAGGTGCATTATTGCAAATAGTATTATTGTCGGTTATTCCGAAAAAATCGGTAGGTCCTGTGATGTCTAAAAATGGCGCAATTGCCTCAAACGAATGTTCTGTTTCGATATGTCTAGCATTGATGAAGATGGTGACGGTTTCATCACCTACCATGCCTGGATTGAAGTAATATTCTTCATCATTTCCATCCAAAACAACACCTGTTCCTGTATAGCTTATTTCATATACATCTCGGTCGATTTCGGGAAGAGCTTTAAAAATAGGATCAAAAAGTTCATTGGCATTCAAAAAGTTGTTTGCTCCTTTGACTCCTTCTCCGAAAAAGGAAACATCATGCCCCAAAGGGTGTTGAACTACTTCAATGTATAAAGTTGCTTCTTCACATACACCATCTTTTTCCGCAACAACTCGAATCAGATGATGTCCAATGCTTGTCAAGGAAGGGGCAAGAGAGGTGAATGTATAAGTAAATGTACTGTCTTTAGAAGCATCTTGTTTTATTTCATCATCTACCCAAAATTCATAACTATCAGCTCCTTCTGCAAAAGCAGTAAACAATACTTCTTTTTGTTCATCTGCAATGTTGGCTTCCAAGTTGCTACTCAAAAAAAGCGGAAAACTGTTTGCATTGTTGGTAATTACAATGTTTTTCTCAAGATTACTCACACAGCCCAAATCATTAGTCGTTTGTAGAGATAAAGTTCCATCTTCTGTATTTGACCAGGCTACTTGAACCACACTCGAATCGCTTTTACCTACAATATTGCCATTGTTGCTTACTTGCCACTGATACATTTGACCAATAGAATTGTCTAAGGTATCAAAGGCTTGGTAGTTTTGTACTTGAAGACTTTCACAAGCGTCTCCTGCAATAATAGGAGGAGTATTGGGGCTTACCTTTAGTTGGGTAGAAGCATTTTCAGAGGTTTCATCATCTATTTTTACTTGGATATCTAAGAGGAAATCATTGGGAATTGCTACGGGTTTGTAAACTTGTATTGGTTCAGTGCGAATAGTGGTCTCGTTGATGATTTCTGCATCTATGAATTTTGCGTCAGTATATACTTCGTCAAACTCATCAACATAGCTATATGGGAACAACACATTTACGGTCTGATTGGCATTCAGTTGAATTCCCGAAATGGTAATGTCAATGGTCTCACCTTCGCAAATTTCTTTGGGAGTGAAGTCTTCAATGACAATAGTTTGAGCTATTGAAGTGAGAGGATTAACTAGTAATACAATCAATAGAAAACAGTATATATTAGAAGCTTTAGAAA
>JBMYXW010000716.1:0-2424 GCA_049608825.1 Chitinophagales bacterium | reverse complement strand
TCCCATTCCCATTTGAAAAGGACACGCCATTCGTGAATTAGCAGAGTTGCTTTTAAGAATAAAACTGCTGTGTCCTTCTGGCTGAAAACTCATCAACATATTGTAGCTTTTCTGAAAAGGAGCTAAACCCAATCTTAAATCTGGTAAAGAAAAGAGTGACTTCAATTCTTTTTCTAAAAAATGGAGATTGTTGAAGTCTGTTAAAGCATTTTTCTTCAATAAGTCAAATTGTAGGTAAGACATCACTGACTGCTCAGTGACTTCCACCAAACTAAAAAGCATAATCCCATGCAGTTCAAAAACATCTGTGGGAATGTATTTTTTCCAAACCTCTAAGTTGCTAAAGTTTTGAAGGATATTTTTGATGTCTTTTTCGCTCAGAATAGGAGCTTCTTTGACGGCAACTATTTCTGTGAATTTGGGATTGAAGTGTCCTTTGTAGAACTGCAATAAACCTGTGTTGATATCAGTAATCGGCATCAACATGGGTTTCTTGATATCCAAACTTACACCATAATATTTATTCAGAATAGTCGCATAAGCATTCAGTGTTTTGAAGTAAATCGACTCCTCATTCATCATCGTCTCAGACTTGAACTGCTCAAAATTTTCACCCAAAATATCAATGAACTTAGGCGTAGCATAGATTCGGTCTAACTGGTAAGGTCCAATGGCCGCCATGATTTCATCTTCCTTGACGGCATAAGGGCTGACCAAACACATCAACAAGTCAATCAATGATTTGTGTTGCTCTAAAATAGTTACATCTTCAATAGGCTCTAACAATTCAGGAGCAGCTTCCACTCCTTTGAGGATTTCTTTTGCTACTATCGAAAAAGTTTGTTTTCCCTTTGAAGCTACTGTACGCCAATAGTCTATTAAGGGTTTTAAACTTACCTTGGTTTGAAAAGGGAAATCCTTTTTCCAATGTTCGTATTCCTCTTTGGAAACGGCTTTGAATGTGTCTATATGGAAAGGATTGTGTGTATTCATTCTGGCAAAATGGTTAAGATGATGTTTTTTTTCAAGACAATAGTTTTGATGAAACTATATTTGTCGTATTGGGTGTTATAACAGTGAAAAAGTGACTTTAGTTTAGTCGTAAAGAAATTGTATATTCTAAATGAATCCCAGCATTATAAAATTTTACAGCACTGCCGATGAATACGGTGATTTTTCTAATTTCGCCTTATTTCCTATCAAACTAAAAGGCAAAATGTGGGCAACATCTGAGCATTATTTTCAAGCCCAAAAATTCAAAGGAATGCCTCATGAAGCCAAAATACGAAAGGCTGCAAAACCTATGTTGGCGGCTCAAATGGGTAGAAGCAGAAAGGTGAAACTTCGATTGGATTGGGAGAAAGTGAAAGATTCGGTGATGTTGGATGCAGTCAGAGCAAAGTTTACTCAATATGAGGAATTGAAGGACTTGTTGATTTCGACAGGGGCTGCAAAAATCGTGGAACATACTGCAAATGATAGTTATTGGGGTGATGGTGGTGATGGAAAAGGAAAGAATCGCTTGGGGCAAATATTGATGTTGGTTCGGAAGGAATTGAAGGAAAAGCAAAATAAAAATTGTATTAAACATGAAAGAAAGTAAAATAAGAACCCTATTCTCTCGAAAACACGAAACTGTTTTTCCTAAATTGGGTGTATTTTTAGCAGGCCCAACACCGCCCGATGGAGCCATGACCACAGGTTGGAGAAGAATCGTGACCGAAAGATTGAAAGCGGACAAACGTTTGGATGCGAGTATGATAGTTGTTTCGCCCGAACCCGAAAGTGGTTATTGGTCAGAAATAGACAATCCCAATCCCCAAAATCATTTAGAAGTAGTCAGAGACAAACAAATGCCTTGGGAACTGCAATATCTGAACCTATGCGACATTACCGCTTTTTGGTTGCCAACCTACTGGACAGCCGAAACGTCCGAAGATTTTGCACCCAATATCGGCCCGACAAGCAGATGGGAGTTTGGTTATTTCTTCCAGGAATATTTGAAGAATCCCCAAAAACGGCGTTTCATCATTGGCAGTCCCGAAGATGCAGAAAGCATCAAATGGGCGAAAAAAATCACCGAAATTCATGGTATTGAATGGCATTGGCTGAAGAACGCCGATAAATCCAAATTGGTGGCGGATTCGTTTATTGAAGAAATTGCAGAGGCTTTGATTGGGAATAAATGGAAGTATTGAACATGAAAAAAGTAATTTTTAGATTTTTCATTTGAAAACTATTTAGAAACAGAATAAATGGTGTATTTTAGATTTTTATTTTAGGAGTGTTCATTCTTATGTAAGTTACCAAAACCCTAAAAACATTCCAAACTTACTCACGATGTTGCGTGTAGTATTAATTCCTGTCTTTATCTTCTCTTTTTTCTTAGAAACCGAGCATCGCTACTTAATTTCTGCCTTTATT
>JBMYXW010000715.1:0-2425 GCA_049608825.1 Chitinophagales bacterium | reverse complement strand
ACCTCTTTCCGCACCTACGACAACATGGCGAATGGTTTCTCCATACGTCCGACTTGCAACATTTCATAGAAGAAGTGGAAACAAATATCTCTGAAGAAGAACGAACTTCCTTTTATTATGAGCAGAGAATTGCTGAACTTCAACAGGAAATTACTGAGCTTAAACAACAGCTTTCCCAAAACAAAAAGCTCATCAAACAATTGATTCGTGAATTAGGGCAAATGCAGAAAGAATACCGCCAACTTCAAAACCAATTTGCTGCTATCCCCTATCTACCTGCTAAACTTTCTGAAACAGACAAGCCAACAACGACAATAGAAATAAGCGGTTATTCAGATACTCCAACTCTATACTCCAAAATTCTTTTCATGGCAAAAGGTGACAAATGGGAAGGTGTGAAGGTGAAAGACATCATCTATCTGCAAGGACAGAAGCGTTTTACCCGAATCATTTGCAAAGGTCAACGAGGCTACGAAGTACCACAAACCATGAATCAACTGCTCGAACAATTGCCTCCCAAAGCTTTTGTTCAAATCCACCGTTCTTATATCATCAACCTAAAATACCTAACCAATGTCACACCCAAAGAGAATATTTTGTTGATGGATGGAAGTATAGAATTGCCGATTTCGAGGGGGCAGTTCAATGCTTTGGTGGAGAAGATAAGGGTTTTGAAGAGGAAGTAAGTCCTTCTACTTCCACAAAAACAAAAAAGCCTAATCGTGTAAAACGATTAGGCTTTTCTTATCTAAAACAGGTTTGCATCTCCCTTATATGTTCAACTCATACAAACCTTCATAAAAACACAGCGAAAATATTCAAAAAACACAAAAAACACACTTTTTTGCTAATTTTTTTAACATTTCCAAGCAACATTCAAAAAATCATAGTAGGTTTGTAATCAAAACTCCAAAGGAGCACATTACATAATATAGGGTGTCAGCCCTATGAACTACACTTACTATGATTATCAAAAACATTCCTCAATTCCGCACCGACTGGAAAAACCAACAAGGCTATGAAATGTCCACTTGGGACGAACATTTCATCGGCAGCACCAATGGCGAAACCAATGGCTTCTACAAAATGGTCAACGGCATCGTCAACAACATCAAAGCCGACCTCAAACCCAAACTCCAAAACGCACAAGACACCCAAGCGATTTACGAGTTTCTCCAAAACGCAGCCGACAGTCACTCCACCGAATGTGCCGTCATTTACGACGAAGACTACTTCATGGTCGTCAACAATGGCAAACCTTTTAGTCTGAAAGACATCAAAGCCATCCTCAATTCCTTTCAAGGCACCAAAGCCGACAAAACCAAAGCCGAAAACTGCCACAAAATTGGACGTTATGGCATTGGCTTCAAATTGGCCTACCGTTTGACAGGCAAATCTGACGGAGTGGACGAACTCTTTGAAAAAATGGCAGGACCTATCCTGTTCAGTTGGCACAACAAAAATCAATTCAACGACTTATACAATCACCAAGCCACAAATGAGCTGCAATACAATTCCCAATTCAACACCCCTGCAGCCGCACCCTGGCTGATGAAAATCGTTTTGGCATGTTTCCCAAGTGCGCCCAACGAAACGGTCAAAAATTTGGGCTATGAAGACAAAGTAGTTTTCCCCAAAGAAGAATTGGGCGATTTAGTCGGGTTTCTCCACAAACACCAAGAACAAATTGAGGCTCTCGATCTGCAAGAAGGCTCACTCTTTTTCTTGAAATTTGGTGAACGCAAACACGAAAAACTCAAAAGTTCGCTCGAAAACATCAAATCGGGCATCGCCTATTCGATGAACACCCTCAAAACCCTCAACAAAGTCGTCCTGCAAGACGAAGTAGTAGAGGAATTGGAGATTGAAGCGGAAGAATTTATCATCCAACCCAATACCCCAGAATTCAAACAAATCGACCCAGAATTTCCATTCTGCCCAATTCGCATGGTCTTTGGCTACCAAACCGAAACCCGTCAAGCCAAAAAATTGAAGGATGCGCCCAACCTCTACCAGTTTTTCCCGATGCGAAACGAGCGACACAATCTGGCGTTTTTTGTCCATTCCACTTCCTTCGCCAAAGTCACCGACCGCACCCGTTTGGACGATTTGGGTGAAGCCAATTTCGAGACCTTCAAATATTTGGTTGCCGCCCTTCAAAAAAAGCTCACCGTCCACAAAGCCAAAGACCTACAACGCTTTGCCGACATCTTCAAGGTCATTTTGCTGTCCGATAAATCCGACAATGGCATACTCATCAACGATTATCTCTACGAACCACTCCTAAATTATATTCGCTTCAACATCCCCACCAACAAAGGAAATTTCTATCCCAAAGACATCGTAGTCGTCAAAAATACCCGCTTACCAGTCGAACCGATGGCACTCGGAATCGACAAAGAATGGTTCTATTGGGCTGACCCAA
>JBMYXW010000714.1:0-2434 GCA_049608825.1 Chitinophagales bacterium | reverse complement strand
GTCGGAATTGGTGAATGGGGTAAATTCAGTTTTCCAGTCGATTTCGGATAAGGCCTTTTTTTCGAGTTCGTCATTCAAAGTTGCAAATTTGTGGAGGACGATTTGCTGGGATTGCAGGCTTTGGATTTCGGTGTCAAAAAATTGTTTTAGACTGAAATATTTGTTGATTGCAGAGCTTGTGTTTTCTGTTGAAGGTGCTTCTTTTGAGCAAGCGGTTGCCATTGTTAATAAGATGCAAATGGCTATAAATTTGAAGTTCATCATTTAGTAGGGTGATTCGTAATTTGGGTAATTGGTTTTGGAAACAATTGAAGTATTGTCTGTCATCGAATGAATTCGATAATACAAAATATAATAATTGAATTTATACTTTGTATTTGAATTTGAGGTTTTTCAGTCTTCCTGTCGCTTCCAAATTGCACCATATTTGTCCACCAAAATATCATCGTAGTAATCCGCTTTTTCAAACAAATTACTGAATACTTTTCTGGCAGTTTCACTCGAAAAATAGCGTTCCGAAATAATGAATGACAGGATGATGTCTTGTTGGCTCACACTGAAAACCAAATCTTCGAGGGTATAGTTTTCTTCCAACAAATATTTGTATAGGTCGCCGATTTTTTTGCGAGGCAAACGACAAAGATGGGCATCTCCAATAATGAATCCCGTGTTTTCGGAGTAGGAAAGGCGTACAATGGCACTTCCTTCTTCTATTTCCCACTGATTCGGACCACGCCTTGAAAGTTCTACATCTTTGTCCAATTCATTGATGATGTCTTCTACTTTTTTTGCTGTTCCTGTTGAAACATAGGCCGTTTCTTCAAAACCAATGCGATTGCCGCAATGTGGGCAATAATTGTCTTCAATATCAGCTCGTTTGGAGAGGTTGAAGCAAGAACTACAACGCAATGCTCTTCGCCCTCGATAGGGTTCGTAATCATTGATGGACTCCATGAGATAGTGTGTTGGCAGAGCAAATCCCAAATTGTTGCCGCCTTGTATGATGAAGGTATTGACTCCCACAATCATTCCCATTTCATTGACCAATGGACCTCCGCTATTGCCAGGATTGATGGCTGCATCAATCTGAACATAGTTTACATTGTTGTAAAGTCTTGCAGCTTTGGAGACAATGCCTTGTGTAGCAGTATATTTCAAACCATAGGGATGTCCGATGGCAATAATCGCACTGCCTTCTCTCAGCTTGTTTTCTGTGGCTATTTCCACGTTTGGCATCTCTTCACAAGCCAATTTGGGTACTTGAATAAATGCCAAATCATACGCAGGATCTTTGAACAATACAGGCTGAATGGTTTTGGGCAGCATTTTGCCTGCAATGACTACATCAGGGCTTTCTTTTACGACATGGTGATTGGTGACTATCAAATTGTGGTTTTTTAAATAAAAACCTGTTCCGTTTCCATGTGGAGTAGAAATCTGAATGATAACATCCCGAAACTGTTCTATTACATCTTTCATAAAGTCTGTTTGTCGTATTTAAGTTGTTGGATTTGACGCAATAAAGAAACCAAAAAATCTACGAGCGAAGTATATTTTAGTTGGTTTGTATAGACCTTGAAATGCGGAAACCGGACTTGTGCGACCTTATTGATTTCGTTTATTTTTCGGCGA
This sequence comes from Chitinophagales bacterium, assembly GCA_049608825.1. Classification (GTDB taxonomy): domain Bacteria; phylum Bacteroidota; class Bacteroidia; order Chitinophagales; family UBA2359; genus JAUHXA01. Next base: position 802 of record JBMYXW010000714.1, on the reverse strand, counting down.
ATCGACTTGGCATCAAATTCTTGAGTAGCGACATTATAATAGACTTTTGAGAAGCCCAATGCGGTGAAATAATCCGAATGAATGGTGCGAATAAGGATTTGAAACAAGGCTCTTGTGGGTTGTGGAATTCCATAATAAAATAGACAATACTGTGCGACATACTCCAATATATTGACTGCAATATCGTCTTGTTTGCTTTCCAAATATACATTAATACTCGGAATTTCGCTGTTGATGAGGTTTGCAATTTGAGTAGGAGCAGTTGGGGCAGTAATACCAAAAGTAGCCTTGACTCGATACAAATCTTTGGTGACATCCTCTTCGTCTATCTTCAATACATCTCGAAATGTCTTGATTATTTTTGCGTTTTTTCGCTGTGCCGAATCATCCGCATTGGCAAAGTAGCCTTTGTGTATTTTTTCGAGTTTGTCCATCAATTGCCCCTCTGGAGCAAGTAGATAATCCAAACGATAGGTCAAGCCCAACAATGTGTAAGCTGTACCTACTGAATACTTGTTGGTGTCCAAGTTTTCTATGCGCTTCAAAGTCGTTTGAATCCACTTTTGAAGGTATTCGTATTTTGTTTTTTTCTCTTCGTCATCCAAAGGAGTAACATGGGTATTCCCCATTAATTGGAGGCTTTTGAATTCACCTACCAACAAATCATCTTGTTTATCGGCTCGTGTAGCGACTTCTTTTAGTGCAAAGTAGAGTTTTTCGGGTGAGCCATCCAATACGTTTGTATCAAACTTTAGGCAGATGGTGTTGTCGTGAATTGCAAAGCGACTGTAATGGAGTCCAT
>JBMYXW010000713.1:0-2442 GCA_049608825.1 Chitinophagales bacterium | reverse complement strand
TGAAGAAAGCAGTGTTGACAATTGACGGAAGGATGAAGCGGCAGGCGTGAAAAATTTATATAAAAAAAAATAAAAAACGGTGTTAATTTCTATCATTCAACATTTATTCATTCAAAATTCCTTATAATATATTGTAACCTTATTTTTAAAGTATTTACAACTCCAAAAATCAATTAACAGAAGTGCGTCTAAAGGTGAATTATAGAAATGGAAAGGTGAAAAAATACGGTGGGAAGAATTTTAAACGATTTTTTTTAACCGTAAAACATACATTTCTGGTCGTATGAACAAGAATATACGATTGATTTTCAGCACTTTGATTTGATAGATTTTGCTTATAAAAATCATTCATCAATACTTATATATTTTTAAAAAAATAAATCACCGCATCAAATATTCGGTTTGGAATTCACAAAATAATGCCGACCTTGAAAACAAAATTCCATATCAACCCATGAAAGAATACCTAATTTTAGAAGAAAAAGAAGTCAGCGAACTCTTAAGCATATCATTGGCTATCGAAACGATTGAAAAATGTTTCTACGAAAAAGCAGCAGGAACATTTTTGGCACTTCCCAAAGTCAATATTGCAGGAAAAAACGGTGATTTGAGAATAACCCCAGGTGAATCCCAAAAAGTATTCAACACGATTGGGTTTAGGCTGTATGATGTAATCAGAAGCGACTTTTCTGAACAACCACAAGTCATCATTACTTACAACAATGAAAGCGGAAAACTCAATGGAATTGTCATCAGTCAATTGTTGGGGGCTTATAGAACCGCCGCCATCAATGCCGTTATACAAAAATACGCCCATACAAAACCTGTTGAAAGAATGGGTATAGTCGGCACAGGCTACCAAGCTTGGATACATACATTGATGCTGAACCATACGCTCCGACCCAAGAAAATTCTCATTTATGGAAGGACAAAAAGCAATTTGGACGCATTTGTACAGAGGCTCAACAAAGAACTAAATGGAGCAGTCGAAATTGAAGCCTGTGGTAGTATTGAGGAACTTAGAAATGTCAATGCTTTACTGTTAGCTACGAGGAGTAAAGAAGGACTGCTGGATGAACAGGTTTTTGATAAGAAAATGGTCATTACCACAATCGGCCTCAAGGCTAAAGGATGCAGCGAAGTGTCTAATCGATTTGCAGAAAGCTGTGATTTGATTCTCACTGATGCTATCGAACAAGTACACAAATATGGCAATCAATTTTTTGTAGAAGATTTGTCGAAGGTGATAGATTTTAGCGAGATGATTGTGGACGGTATTGTAAATCGACAAAATTTTGAGGACAAAAAAATATTGATTTGTTCCGTAGGAATGGGCGGAACAGAAGTAGCCTTAGCGAATGAGTTGATAAGATTGAAGAAACGACAAATATTGAAAAAGAAATGAACTACAAAAAATCAATCGTAGGCAGTTCCCTTGTTTTCCTAATGGCTACAAGTTGTTGTTGGCTACCAGCACTGATAATTGCAGTTGGAGGAGGCAGTGCGATAATAGGAATCAGCAATGGATTAGAAAAGTTTAGCGGACTTTTTATGACTATTGGAGTGGGTCTGTTAGGAATGGGAATTTTTCAATTTAACAAAAGAAAAAAAGAGACAATGGCTACAAAAGCAATTTTACAATCGACGATTACTTGTCCCGAATGTGGATTCAAAAAGGAAGAGACAATGCCAACCAATGCGTGTCAATATTTTTATGAATGTGAAGGCTGCAAGAAGGTCTTGAAGCCAACAGGAAATGACTGTTGTGTGTTTTGCAGTTATGGTACAATGGCTTGCCCGCCCATTCAATTGGACGAGAGTTGGTGTTGATTGAAACATGTTGGATAGGATAAATATGAGGTCTATTCGATTGGTAGTAAACAATGGACGAACCGAAATCGTTGAAATTGCTGCTTCAACAGCAATTTTGAACTTTTAATAAGCCATATAACCAACATGAATAAATTATTGATTTTTTGTTTGTCATTGTTTTTTGCAGCTTGTGAAAACAACCACAAACCCACTGTTTCTAAAGAGCAACTCAAGACATACCAAGAACAGGAAGCAGCAATAGAGAATTACCTAATTTCTGAAATAGGAGTCGTTGGTTTTGAAGGAACTGTTTACTGTGTAGATAGCTTGTTGGGAGTAGGGGAAGATGCTTTTTATCTATACGTTTTCTGCCAAGAATATTACTCGTCATACGGAAAATCCGAAAAAGGAACTGGTGTTATAATGCCCATAAAATTGTTGGTGAAAAATGATGTTATCGTGGGCCATGAAAATCCAGAAGATGGTAGTCGATATACCAAAGATATAGAAAGGATTTTTCCTAAACCTATCGCAAAAAACATACAAAACAATCCTCTCAACACTGATCTTTTGCAGAAAATGAAGCTGAAATTGGGGAGCAAAAAAGGATAAGTGATACTTTAGAAGGGC
>JBMYXW010000712.1:0-2445 GCA_049608825.1 Chitinophagales bacterium | reverse complement strand
TCCGATGAAAAATTTCTTAGAATCAAATCCTGGTTTCAAATCTCGTTTCGACCGACTTTTGATATTTGAAGATTTCTCTGTAAAGTCTTTGCTCGAAATTGCAGTTAGAAAAATCGAAAAAGAAGGCTATACTATTGAGGAAGATGCAAAAAAACATCTCCGAAGATTTTTGGGGTATTTACATGCTACCAAAGATAAGTTTTTTGGTAATGGTCGTTCGGTCGTCAAAACAATTGACGAGATGATTAAAAATCAAAACTTGCGATTGGCAGCAATGCCGAAAGAAGAACGAACGGAGGAAATGTTGAAAAACATTATTCTCCAAGATGTAGAAATGTTTGACGAAAGAAAAGCAGTCAGCGGCGGGCGAAAACGTTTAGGTTTCACCCGAACAGGTAGTACGCCATCTTAAAGAAACTCAAATTCAAAGTACAACTTCAAACTCAAAAACTCACGGTTAGAATTGGTTGAAACTTTAATTATACTGAGTTGTTTTGGATATTTTATTTAGCACTTCAAATTCAAAGTTAAAAGACAAACGCAAAAAAATAGGAGAATAGCTGCAATTTTATCGCAAGCTGTTCTCCTATTTTTTTTGAATATTCCTATGTTCCCCGTAGAACATTCTTAATCCAATTTCATGTTGCATGAAATTCATTGATGTTCCCCGTAGAACATTTCAAATCAGGCTACCTGATTTTTCGGAGTGGTTTATAAATTCAATGACATTTCTCCAATGTTCCCCGTAGAACATTGGAGAAATGTCATTGAAAGAATATTGAGATTGAAAATTATCAAATAGAGTACAAATAGAATTGCTATTTTTGTACTTCAAAAATTATAAACAAAAAACAATGTTTGCGGAATACGATGTAATAGTAGTGGGAGGCGGTCATTCAGGTTGTGAGGCAGCAGCAGCAGCAGCAAATCTGGGTTCAAAGACGCTATTGGTGACAATGAATCTACAGACCATTGGACAGATGTCCTGCAACCCTGCAATGGGCGGTGTAGCCAAAGGTCAAATCGTGCGTGAAATTGATGCGCTTGGAGGATACTCTGGAATTGTGACAGATAAGACAATGATTCAATTCCGAATGTTGAACAAATCCAAAGGTCCAGCCATGTGGAGTCCACGCACACAAAATGACAGGATGTTATTTGCTGCCGAGTGGAGACTTCAATTGGAGCAAACACCCAATCTGGATTTTTGGCAAGAAATGGTTGTGGGATTAGTCATGAAAGATGGTCGAGTTTGTGGAGTCAAAACAAGTTTGGGTATTGAGATAAAAGGGAAGTCGGTTATTTTGACCAATGGAACATTTTTGAACGGACTCATTCACATAGGAGAGAAGCGGTTCGGTGGCGGACGAGCAGGTGAAAGAGCCGCTACTGGAATCACGGCTCAATTGGTAGGACTCGGTTTTGAAACGGGCAGAATGAAAACGGGAACACCGCCAAGAATAGACGGCAGAAGTATTGACTACAACCAAATGGAAATACAAAAAGGGGATGACCCACCTTCAAGGTTTTCGTTTACAGATACGCCCTTACCAAAAAAGCAAAGACCCTGTTGGATAGCCTATACCAATCCACAAGTACACGACTTATTGAAGACAGGTTTCAGTCGTTCTCCCATGTTTGCAGGACGCATCAAAGGAGTAGGACCTCGTTATTGTCCTTCAATTGAAGACAAGATTAACCGTTTCTCAGAGCGAGACAGGCACCAACTTTTTGTAGAACCCGAAGGATGGGACACAGTCGAGATTTATTTGAATGGTTTTTCAACCTCTTTGCCAGAAGACGTACAGATGAAAGCCATGAGATTGATTCCAGGATTTGAGAATGCCAAAATGTTCAGACCAGGTTATGCCATCGAATACGATTACTTTCCACCCATACAATTGAAGCACACACTGGAAACAAAGCTGGTCGAGAATCTATTTTTTGCAGGGCAAATCAATGGCACAACAGGCTACGAAGAAGCAGCGTGTCAAGGATTGATGGCGGGAATCAACGCACACCGAAAAATAAGAGGAGAGGAGGCGGTCATTTTGAAGCGGTCAGATGCCTATATTGGCGTATTGATTGACGACCTCATCAACAAAGGCACAGAAGAACCTTACCGAATGTTTACCTCTCGTGCCGAATACCGCATACTTTTAAGACAGGATAATGCCGATTTGCGATTGACTGCCATAGGACATGAGATTGGTTTGGCAAGCAAGGCACGCTACGATAGGATGGAGGCAAAGAAAAATGGGGCAGCTGAAATCAAGCATTTTCTGCAAAACCTAAGTATTGCGCCCGAAGAAATAGACAGCATTTTGACAGCAAAAGGTACACCACCTTTGCGCCAAAAAATGAAAGTTTTCAATCTTCTGCTTCGTCCACAAATCGATATTGCGACTCTTTCGCAAGTACCAAAAATCGGTGAATTTATGGCAA
>JBMYXW010000711.1:0-2449 GCA_049608825.1 Chitinophagales bacterium | reverse complement strand
ATGTCTTACAAAAGAAGCCGAAAAAACTTGGTCATTGAAGGTCGCTCGCTGAATGTATTTGTTTTGGCGAGAATTGTTTTTGGCTTCAATCACAAACTGTTTTCCATTCGGCAAATTTATAGTCGCTTTGTCAAAAAGTGGTGAACCGATGGCATAGATGTTTTGGGCAGGCGTGACGGGGTAGAGACCCATTGCAGACCAAACATACCAAGCCGACATCTGCCCACAATCCTCATTTCCCGACAAACCATCGGGTTTGTTTTGGTACATTTCCTCCATGATTTGTCGCACCTTTTCCTGTGTTTTCCACGGTTTTCCAACGTAGTTGTAGAGGTAGGCGATGTGGTGACTCGGCTCGTTGCCGTGGGCATATTGACCAATCAAACCCGTAATATCCGCCTGTTCTCGCCCCGAAGTGCCCGACTCTGCCTCAAAAATGGCATCCAAACGGGCATCCAAAACCGATTTGCCGCCCAACAATTGAATCCAACCTGCGATATCTTGCGGCACATAATAGCTGTATTGCCAAGCGTTGGCTTCTGTGTAATTGAAATTTACTTCCGAAGGCTCAAAAGGTTGCCACCAAGTTTGATTCAATTTCGCCCGCATGAACTGAGTCGTTGGGTCAAATACATTTTTGTAGGATTGACTGCGCTCCAAAAAGTATTTGTAGTCGGCCGTTTTGCCCAAATCCTTCGCCATCTGGGCAATGCACCAATCGTCATAGGCATATTCCAGCGTCTTAGAAACCGATTCTGATTCCGATTCCGAAGGAATGTAACCCAGCGTTTTGTAGGCTTCCAAGCCCAAGTGATTTTGCTCTGCGCTGTGTTTCATCGCTTCAAAAGCCAATTCCACATCATAATCTCGAATTCCTTTTTGGTAGGCATCTGCAATGACAGGAATCGCATGATAGCCAATCATACAGCCCGTATAATTACTCGCCAATTCCCAAATCGGCAAAATTCCGCCTTCTTGGTATTGCGACAAAAAAGTGCGGATAAAATCATTGGTGCGTTGGGGTTCTATCAGCGTGTAAAGCGGATTTGCAGCCCTATAAGTGTCCCAAAGCGAAAATACAGTATAACGGTCAAAACCTTCGGCGGTATGAATCTGATTGTCCATGCCTCGGTATTTCCCATCCACATCCGTATAAAGATTGGGCGCAATCATGGTGTGGTAGAGGGCGGTGTAAAAAATGTTTTTTTGGTCTTCTGTTCCGCCTTCAATCTGTATTTTGTTCAGTTGTTGCAGCCACTCAGCCTGTGTTTTCTCTTTGGAATTTTCTAAAACCCAATCACTCGACCCTCGTGGACTGAGTGGCATTTCTTCCTTCAAATTTTTCCTCGCTCCTTCAATGCTCACCGCAGAAATACCCACTTTTGCCATAATGATTTCATTGTCCTCGCCCTCTACGTTTGCGTCAAATTTGACATAACCCTTCACATTCGTTCCCTTCAATTCTTTCTTTCCAATCTTAATCACCTCGTCCAATGCCAAACCAAACTGTTTGAAGGGTTTGGAAAACTGTATCACAAAATAAACGTGCTGCTCTTTTGCCCAAGCATCCGAAATGCGATAGCCTTCTATTTCGCTGTCGTTTACGACCTTCAAGGAAGCTTCCAAAACCTTGTCTCTATGCAGCAAATCTATGATGATATTGGCATCCGCTGTTTTTGGGAAAGTGTATTGGTGGTGTGCTGTGCGTTTTTTGGCGGTCAATCTGACATCGATATTGTAGCTCGTCAGATAGGTGTGGTAATATCCCGCAGTAGCATCTTCTCGGAAGTGACTGAAAGCTGAACGGTAACCTCTTTCACCATTTGCACCATTGTTGAGCGTCACCACTCCAACGGTCGGCATCAACAATACATCTCCATAATCCGAAACTCCTGTTCCACTCAAATGCGTGTGACTGAATCCATATATCAAGCTATCGCTGTGGTGATAGGCAGAACAACCATCCCAACCGTCCAAACGGGTGTCGGGGCTGACCTGAACCATCCCAAAAGGCGCAGTCGCACCAGGATAGGTGTGTCCATGTCCACCTGTACCGATAAAGGGATTGACGTATTTCAGATAGTCTTGTAGGTTTTCTTCGGGGATTTGGTAGGTCGAAGAAGAGGCGTTTCTGCTTGATGGATTGGAGCTGTTATTGCAGCCTGTCAGTAATAGAATTGCCCAAAAGTGGAGGAGGAGAATTGTGGTTTGTTTCATTTTGTAGTGTTTTTAATTTAGCCTTGAACAAGAAGGTTTAATGAAAAAGAAGCTCGTATAAGGAATTGTGAATGATGGATTACAAAACTTGTCGATTTACATCCCCCCTAAGTCCCTCCCGATTCAGTTCATAGGGACAGGCTCTTCAAAGGGGGAGTTCCCTCACTGTCAGTACATTCCCCCTTTGAAGGGCAGGGCTAATCAGTTCTATTTTTTATGAATATGAGTATGC
>JBMYXW010000710.1:0-2452 GCA_049608825.1 Chitinophagales bacterium | reverse complement strand
ATACCTGTCATTGGATTGTGAAAATGAAGCAGATGTTTGGTCAAGCAGTGTAGAAATCAAAATAGATAAATTGGGTTATATCGCTATTGACGGAAAGAAAACCAAAGAATTTTGGGATGGAAAAATTACTTGTGAGAAAAAGCCTTTGAGATTGAAGGTTCGGAATATTAGCGGAGACGAATCTATTGTTTTAATTGGGTAAAAAATTGCGAAAATACAGCTTCAAGTCAAGCCACAATTGAAGTGAATTTACCTCCAATGGCAGAATTGACCGCCGAAACAAGCATCTGCAATACCGACCAAAACAATGACCCAACGATTTTGAATCTAAACGATTTAATCCTCAGTGGAGATGCCACAGGTACTTGGATAGATTTGGATGCTTCGGGCGCAACAGGCACATTGCCCAATTTGGACTTCAATGGCGTAACGGCTGGTGATTACACATTTGAATACACAACGGCTGCCGCCCAAGCCCCTTGCGAAAACGTGGCTTATACGGTGACGGTAAGTGCCTTGGATTGTTCTTGTCCAGATGTCAGTATTTCGGGAGCAGAACCTTTCTGCAATGACGCTGCAATCTTGGATTTGGCAACTATCACCACAACGACCGAAGCAGGTACATGGACAATCGCCAATGCCCCCACCAATTCCACTGCCACAATTACAGACAACACTTTTAATGGTTTTGATGCGCTTGGAGAATTGAATACAAGTGCTTTGACCATCGGGAATTATGAATTTAGCTATCAAGTAAGCAGCAATGGAATTTGTGCAAACGATGAAGTTTTGGTGGCGGTCAATCTAAACGAAACGCCGATTGCAGATGCAGGGGAAACGAGTGTTTTGACCTGCGATGAACCGACTGCAATGATTGGAGGAGATTCTTCGGTGGGTGCGAATATTGCTTATTTGTGGTCGGGAACTGTGGAAGATTCGATTGCTGCAATGACAACAACGAATTTGCCTGGCACTTATACCATTACGGTGACAGATACCGAATCGGGCTGTGGTGTAGAGCTTTTCAGTATTCACTGGATGGGGGCGAATTGAGTGACCAAAGGGTGTTTGAGGATTTGGAAGCGGGAACTTATACGGTGGAAGTTGTGGATGCCAATGGCTGTATGGATGCTTTGACCTTCGATATTGAAGCACCCCAAGAACTGACCGCAACGCTCGAGCTAAATACGGCTTCCAATACAATTCAATTGGGTGACAGTGTGCAATTGATGCCTACTTTTTCGGGCGCATTTGCGACTTTTGAATGGACTCCAACGGAAGCTTTTGACGTTTGTGATTTGGCTTTGGATTCTTTGGCTTGCCTCAATCCGTGGGTTCAACCTACTGAAAACACAAGCTATACGCTTTCTATCGAGAATGAAATGGGCTGTACGGCTACTGCAAGTATCGAAGTCTTGGTGGAATCGGACGCAAAGGTTGTCTTTCCGACTGTTTTTTCTCCCAATGGCGATGGTCTAAACGATGAATTTGGAATATCTGCAAATGGCAATGCACAAAGAATTCAATCACTGGCGGTCTTTAGTCGTTGGGGTGAAAAGGTTTTTGAACGCCTTGATTTTGACCCAAATGATGACACTGTTTTTTGGGATGGTTTGTATAAGGGTAAGGAAATGGAAGTTGGGGTGTTTGTGTATTATTCTGTTGTGGAGTTTCGGGATGGAAATACGGGAGTGTTTCAGGGGAATTTGACTTTGGTGAGGTAGGGATTTGATAGAACACTGATGGAATGGGTTTGACTGATAAGAACTGATAAGGAATAATCTGTTCTATCAGTGTTCTATGACTCATTTGCTGTCTATTAACAGGACATCAACTAATCATTATTCTTCACAAACAATTGCCGCAAAAGCGTCCCTGTCATAGCTCCCATACCGCCCAATAGGGAGCCAATAAAAACTGTTAATGCAATCAAATGTACTTTAGAGGGAAGCGTGAACAATTCTACCATTTTATTGGTTAAGACGGAGAATGAACTGAAATCCAAAAACATTGTAGTGAACAACCATAGCGTACCAATCGCTATGAAACCACTCGCAAATCCGCTTGCTATATTATCCGAAGTGAACACACTTACTATAGCTGCTACTATTACGACTATCCAAAAAGGCATAAACAACTGAGCTACACCTGACAGTAAGGCAATGATAAAAGTACGTTGAACGAAGTTTGACATTTGTATGAAAGTTTATGCAACAAGTTAAGTATTTTTGAGAAATTGATTCCACTTATTGATAAATTTAGATACAAATTCTTAATACATGGCTACTTCCGATGATTTGTTTCGCCTGATAAAATCACTAAAACAATCCGAAAAACGTTACTTCAAAATTTTTTCTTCTACACACGTCAAAGGAGAACAAAACAACTATGTCAAATTATTTGAAGCAATTGACAAACAGGATGAATACGATGAAGCGGCGATTTTGAAGAA
>JBMYXW010000709.1:0-2460 GCA_049608825.1 Chitinophagales bacterium | reverse complement strand
TGTACGCAAATATTACCCTAATTTTGAAAATAATCGCTTTACCAAAGAAAATGCCTACAAAGCAGTTTTTGGAAGCAGACAAAAGTACAGTGTACAAAAACTGCGAAACCTCATGTCGCAATTGGCAAAACTGTTGGAAGCTTTCTTAGTTCAAATTGATAGAGAAACGGCAGATATTAATTACAATGAACAGTTATTGATTGCCTTCGATAAACGCTACATTGACAAACATTTTGCCCAAAAATACCAAGAGATAAAAAAGCAAGAAGCAAAAAACAAAACAAGAGCAGCTAATCATTATTACGTCATTCATCGCATTGAAGATGTGGCTTTTAATCACAGTATCAGAAGGAACAACAGGTTGGTGAATACCAATATGGACGAAGTAGTAAATAATTTAGATTATTTTTATATAGCCTTAAAATTACGATATTATTGCGGGGTACTAAATAGCCAAAGCGTTCTTACAGGAGAACACAACATACAAATGTTTGAACAAATATTGGGTTATGTGTCAAGCAATTCATTTGAAGATATTCCTGCTATTCATCTCTACTACCACCTTTTATTACTGCTGAAAGAGGAAAATGATAAGTATTATGAGGAGTTAAAAGAATTATTGGATAAATATAGAGATGCTTTGCCTTCAGTGGAAGTGAGGCAAATATATATAGCAATATTTAATTACTTAAATAAAAAACTAAAAAGTGGGCAAGATAAATACCTCAAAGATATTTATGAACTGTATAAACTCATGTTTGAGCGAGATATATTGATAGACAATGGATTCATAAATCATCACATTAATTTTAGAAATGCTTTGATTGCAGGACTACGGTTGGGTGAGCTAGAATGGGCAGAGGAATTTATCGAAAAATACAGTCCTTTGTTAGTTCCTTTGAATCGAGAGAATTTGGTGAATTATAGTTTGGCAGAATTGAGTTTTTACAAAGGAAACTACAAAGAAACGCTGAACTATTTGCTCAGTTTTGAGTTTGAAGATGCCTACAACTATGCCGAACACAAAACACTGCTTGCCAAGACTTACTACGAATTGGAGGAAGATGAACCTTTATTTGCTTTGACCCATGCTTTTCGTATTTATTTGCACCGAGATACCAACATTGCAGAGCATTTCCAAAAGACCTATCACAATTTTGTTCGCATCCTAAACAAGCTTGCCAAAGCTCGCTTTGACCCCGATGCAAGCATAATGGATATAGGCAAAGAATTGGAAGAATTGCAGTATATTACCAATCGAGAGTGGCTTTGGGAGAAGATTGGAGAGTTGAAGTAGGAGGTGAGAGGCGAGAAGTCAGAAGCGATATGTAGGAATAGGGAGTAAATGAACAAAAAATATGTCTTTTAAAAATCTCACTTCTCACCTCTGACTTCCCGCTTCCAAAACAAACAAATATGGAACAATACATTGCAGTTTTTGGAACACTTATTTTAGTGGCTTTAATATGGTTGATTTATTTTCAAGTTACCAATCAAAAATCTGGTGATAGTGCTTCCATGCAATTAATGTTGACGCTACTGCAAGACCTCAAAAAGGAAATGAGTGAAACGGGAACACAAGGTCGACAAGAAATGCAAGGGCGGCTCGATAAAATGATTCAACAAATCAGCAATCACCAACAGAGCAATACCAAACACCTTCAAAGACAACACCATACATCCGCCAAACTTATACAAGACATCACAGGCAAAATTGCAGAATTGGAGGGAACGAATAAGCAAGTATTGAATTTTGCAGAGCAAATCAAGAGCTTGGAACGCATATTGCAGCACCCCAAACAGCGAGGAATTTTGGGTGAATATTTTTTGGAAACCTTATTGGCAAATACGCTTTCACCCCAACAATACAAAATTCAATACCGTTTTGACAATGGGGAAATAGTGGACGCTGCCATTTTTTTCAAAGACACGATTATTCCTATTGATGCCAAATTTTCCTTGGCTAGCTACAATCGAATGATTCAAACAGACGACAAGGCACAAAAAGCAAAATTGGAGCGACTTTTCCGAAACGATGTAAAAAGGCGAATTGACGAGACTTCAAAGTACGTGAGAGTAGGAGAAGACACGACTGCCTTTGCGTTTATGTTTGTTCCCGCCGAAGGAGTCTATCAATTTTTGCTGTCCTACAATGCGGCGGATAGCCGAGATATGGTCGAATATGCTTTTCGCAAGAGAGTCGTAATCGTTTCACCTACTTCATTTTATGCTTATCTCGAAACCATTTTGTTGGGATTGAAGGGCTTGGAAATTGAAGATTCGGTGAAGGAGGTTATCAAAAAAGTGAGTGAATTGGGTAAACATCTTTCGAGCTATGAAAGTTATTTAGAAAAGGTCGGCAAGCATTTGGGTACTGCGGTAAATATGTACAATCAGGCCGCCAAAGAATTTCAAAAAATAGACAAAAATATTTATCAAATTACGGAGAAAGAACAAGGT
>JBMYXW010000708.1:0-2463 GCA_049608825.1 Chitinophagales bacterium | reverse complement strand
TAACAATTGAAGCACTAGTAATTAGGCGTTTCTGAAACTTAATTCGCTCGTTTGCATAGTCTTTGATAGGCTTGCAAGAATTGCCCAAGAAACCTAATTTTTTCACACCCCAAATGCTAAAAATAAATCCCTTCTATTTTCCCAAAGGGAAAAAAATAGAAGGTGATTTATTTTTAGCAACACTTATTTAGAAGGAATCTAAATAAAAGCGAACTATTTAATCAAAAAACTGTTACTTTTGTAGTTTGAAAATGGTAAAAACTATACTAAATCAATATAAAAATATGTCAGGTTTAAAGTTACCGATTTATTTAGACAACAGTGCAACAACTCCCACAGACCCAAGAGTTGTTGAGGCAATGATTCCTTATTTTTACGAAAAAATGGGAAATGCTGCAAGCCGAAACCATCCTTTTGGTTGGGCAGCAGAAGATGCGGTAGATAAGGCAAGAGAGCAAATCGCTCAGCTGATTGGTGCAAGTAGCTCTAAAGAAATCATCTTTACCTCTGGTGCGACAGAAGCCGACAACTTGGCTATCAAGGGTGTAGCAGAAATGTATGCACGCCGAGGAAATCATATCATCACCGTCAAAACTGAGCATAAAGCCGTTTTGGATACTTGCAAACAATTGGAAAAGCAAGGTTGTACGGTTACGTATTTGTCAGTAGGTGCGGATGGTTTGATTACACCTGAGCAGGTGAAGGAAGCGATGACCGACAAAACGATTTTGGTATCGGTTATGATGGTCAACAATGAGTTGGGAGTTCGCCAACCGATTGAAGCAATTGCAGAAGTAGCGCATGAAGGTGGTGCTTTGTTTATGACAGACGCAACACAAGCAGTTGGTAAAATTCCTGTGGATGTTGAAGCAATGAAGATTGACTTATTGGCTTTTACGGCTCACAAAATGTACGGCCCCAAAGGCGTTGGTGCATTGTATGTGCGTCGCAAGCGTCCGAGAGTGAAAGTAACCGCACAAATGGATGGTGGTGGTCACGAAAGAGGAATGCGTTCTGGAACTTTGAACGTACCTGGTATTGTTGGGTTTGGCAAAGCGGCTGAATTGGCTCGTTTGGAAATGGACGAAGAAGCTAAAAAACTTCGATACTTGCGTGACAAATTGGAGAATGATTTGATGCAAATGGAGGAAACGTACTTGAATGGACATCCTGAGCATCGAGTTCCTCACATTTCTAACATTTCCTTCAAATATGTAGAAGGTGAAGGTTTGATGATGGGCTTTAATCAAGAGATTGCCGTTTCTTCTGGTTCGGCTTGTACTTCAGCTTCTTTAGAGCCTTCTTATGTGTTGATTGCTTTGGGCTTAGACGATGAGCTGGCACATTCTTCTCTTCGATTCAGCTTGGGACGTTTCACAACGGAAGAGCAAGTGGATTATGCAATCGAGAAGGTGAGACATGCAGTGAATCGTATGAGAGATTTGAGTCCGCTTTGGGAAATGTACAAAGAAGGAATCGATTTGGCGACTGTTGAGTGGGCGGAGCATTAAGGAAACTCAAATTCAAAGTTCAAATGCAAATTCAAACAATACTTTGTAGGCGAACAGATTAGCTGATATTCAAGAAAATAAATTTAACAAAACATAAAACAACAACATCATGGCATATTCTGAAAAATTATTAGACCATTACAACAATCCCCGCAACGTTGGAACGCTGAACAAAGGCGACAAAAACGTGGGTACTGGATTGGTTGGAGCACCTGAATGTGGTGACGTTATGCGCCTTCAAATTGAAGTAGAAGAAACTACTGGTTTGATCAAAGACGCAAAGTTCAAAACGTTTGGTTGTGGTTCTGCAATTGCTTCTTCTTCTTTGGCTACCGAGTGGCTAAAGGGAAAAACGGTTGACCAAGCGATTGGCATTGACAATATGGACATCGTGGAAGAATTGGAGTTGCCTCCTGTAAAAATTCACTGCTCTGTTTTGGCAGAAGATGCTATCAAAGCAGCTATCAATGACTATCGTGTGAAGCAAGGTTTGGAGCCGATTGAACAAGAACATTCTATTGTGCATTAAATTGCTAAATGGTTTTATTGCTGTATTGCTAAATGGTTGTATTGTTAGGATAAATTAATCTATACAACAGGGCAGCAATTCGACAGTAGAGCAATATAATAGTACGGCAATTCAACAATGAAGCAATATAACAGTAAAACAATATAAACTATGATTTTCATTAGCGAAGAAGCAAAGAAACAAGTAAAGCAACTGAAGCAAGAAGCGGGTATTGGAGAAGATTATTTCATTCGAGTGTCCGTAGTAGGTGGAGGCTGTTCGGGCTTGAGCTACAAAATGGATTTTGATGATGAATCAAAACCCACTGACCAAGTTTTTGAAGACAAGAACGAAAAACTCGTAACCGACCTTCGCAGCTTCTTGTATGTTTGCGGAACTACTTTGGAGTTTTCTCGTGGTTTGGATGGCAAAGGTTTTTACTTT
>JBMYXW010000707.1:0-2467 GCA_049608825.1 Chitinophagales bacterium | reverse complement strand
GGGGCGGAGTCGTTCCTACTATTGGTCTTGAGAACCTGAATACAAACACCGATTATTATGCTGCAATGGAAGGTGGAAGATTGGGCGTTTATGTATCCTTGAATCCCTTTAGTTATGCACAACAAGGTCGCAATTTCAACCAAGAACTTCGATTGGGTATAAGTGTGAATATGGATAGAGAATTGATGTTGGATTACTACGGTTTTGACGATGACAGACAAAGACGCAATTTGACTTACTGTTTGGTTGAAAATGAATTCATGGTTTCGGCTTCGTATCGCTTCAAAAAACACATTGGTAGAAGCATAGACATTTATGCAGGACTTGGTGCAAACATCGGTACTACTTTCGACAATCAGATGTTGGCTTGGGGAGATGAATTCGACTACTTTACTTCCAGAGCGAGTGCAAGTACCTACACCCGTTTGTATGGTGAAGCAGGTTTGGCTTTGAGGGTTTTCAAAGGCATCACCTTTACTGCCGAAACTCAATTAGGAGTAGGTATGCAAATCGTTCATGGCGGCAAAAACAACCTTGTATCTAATACCAATGCGATTAGCTTGGGATTGCAATATCAGTTTGGGTGGTAATAAAAGAGAAAAGGCAAGAAGTCGGAAGTCGGAAGCCAGATTTTAAGTGAAAAAACTGGACAATAACGTTTACTAAATTTTTGAAGTCTAGTGCTTAGTCAACTTTTAAATGTGGGATATAGTCTTTTAAGTTTTATTCTTGCGTCCTTAGTAGTAAAAGTCCAATCAACGCCAACATTTTTTTGATTTCTGACTTGATACCACTCTGTAACCTGTTCTATAAGTTCCTCCTTAGTCTTCACATGTTTTGTAACACCTTGTCGAGTAAGAATACTCAATTCTATCTCTGCAATATTCAACCAAGAGCCATGTTTAGGTGTTCTAACAATTTCTATTCGTTTAATAATGTTACGAGCCTTATGCGGTTCAAGAATATCATATAAAGAAGATAATTTATGAGCAGATAAATTATCTTCTACTATTGTAATCTTTTGAGCATTAGGGTACATGTTTTCTGCAATATGTTTAATTACTTCTGCATAAGTTTTACTGTTATGGTTGTCTTTTACGAGAACTTCTCTTTTTGCCCCTTTTGGTTCAACTACCATGTACATATCTGCTACCCCATTGCGCTTATATTCATAATCCTCATGGATAACTCCCTTATCATTAGTAAAAGATTCACGCGTTTTTTCTATTAACTGTTTTGGGCTTTCATCTAAATTAACCACAGGATTATCTTTATCGTAAGGACGTTCATATACGTCCAAAACATTTTCCATATTACAAACAAAATCAGCACCTCCGTCCGCAATTAGCCAACCTTTAACTCGCCACGGCTTTAGTTCGTTTTTTTTAGAATTTGACGAACTCCTTCATAACTTATAGATTCTATGTAGTTTAGTTCCACCATTTTATCTGCCAATAATCTTAATGACCATTTCTTGTGTCCTTTTGGAGGAGGTTGACATCGCAATGAAATCAAATGTGCCTCCACATCACCTGTGAAAATTTTTTCTTTGTAAACCTCCCGTTTCTTCCCATTTAAAGCAATTTCAAAACTCTCTAATACAAAGCGTTCTCGTAAACGTTCTATGGTTCTTACTCTAACTTTATACGCATCTGCTATTTTTTCATCTGTCCACCTTTTATCGCCATTTCTATCAGCTGCTAATAATATATAAGCTCGCTTTACAATAGTACTTTTTGAACTGCGATTTTCTATCACTAAGTTCAAATAATCTTGTTCGGCAGTTGTTAAATCAACATGATATTTTTTGTTTCCCATTAGTACATATTTTTAACTACAAAACTAATATATTATCCCGACTTTTTAACCTTGACTGAACACTAGTAAACATCACACACTAAATATTTTAAGTTAAGAATCATTGTTTATCAAATAATTCTTCTCACACGCCTATTCCCACTTCTCTCTTCCAAGAAAACCCGCAATCAGTAGCAAATACTGGTTGTGGGTTATTTTTTTGGTTTTTAGCCAACAATTCTTCACCAAATTACTTATTATAGCAAATAAATAGCCGAGTTTGGGTTTTCAAAAAATATTGAAAACTCTGAAAACTTGATTAAATTTGTACATGAAAATGACTCTACAAGAAGGAAAGGAACAATTTATCCAAACATGGGGAGCTTTGGGTTCTAAATGGGGAATCAACCGAACGATGGCACAGGTACATGCTTTGTTATTGGTTTCGCCCGAAGCATTGACGGCTTCTGAGGTCAAAGAAACGTTGGCAATTTCTATGGGCAATGCCAACATGAATTTGCGGGCTTTGATTGACTGGGGACTCATTCGGAAAGAACACAAATTGGGGCATCGAAAAGAATATTATTACGCTGAAAAAGATGTGTGGAAGGTCGCACAACAAATCATTGCTGGACGCAAAAAGAGAGAATTAACTCCAATTCAATCTGTT
>JBMYXW010000706.1:0-2475 GCA_049608825.1 Chitinophagales bacterium | reverse complement strand
GAGGAGGTGAGTGTGTTTTTTGAATAGAACACAATAAGAAAAGAGCCAATCATTACTATTGAATGATTCGCTCTTTTTATTGGGCTTTTTATATTTGAATATCACAACTACGAAAAAATGCTTTTTATTTAAGCAATGAGTTGAGTTTGAAGAGTGTTTTAAATGTAAATTTTGGCTTACAATACTTCTGCTGAAATACGATCATTGATTTTCTTCACCATATTGGTCAAAATAGGTCTTGGTCCCACTTCAATAAAAGTACGTGCGCCTTCTTCTACCATGTTTTCGATAGTCCTCGTCCAGCGTACAGGAGAGGTCAGGTGTTCAATCAAGTTGGCTTTGAGTTCTTCAGGGTCTTGTGTAGGCGTACCTGTTACATTCTGATAAACAGGGCAAGGAGGTTCTCTGAAAGTAGTTTCTTCAATCGCTTTCGCCAATTCTTCCTTTGCAGATTCCATCAAGGGAGAGTGAAAAGCTCCGCCAACTCTCAATTTGAGAACATTGCGTGCGCCAGCCTCTTTGAGTTTTTCAGAAGCAATCTCAATTCCTTTTAAAGAACCAGAAATGACCAATTGACCAGGGTAATTGTAGTTTGCAGGAACGACTACTTCTTCTTCAATACTTGCACAGATACTTTCAATAATCGCATCATCAAGTCCGAGTACTGCCGCCATTGTAGAAGGATTTGCTTCACAGGCTGCTTGCATCAACTCTCCACGCTTGGCAACCAATCGAAGTGCATCTGCATATTTGATGGCCCGCACAGCAGAAAGAGCAGAAAATTCACCGAGTGAATGACCTGCCACCATTTCGGGTTTGAAGTCGCGGGTAATTCGGGCTTTGATGACAGAATATACAAATACAGCAGGTTGAGTAATTTTTGTTTCTTTCAGTTGCTGTTTAGTGCCTTCAAACATAAGCTCACTCAGCTTATAACCAAGTATGTCATCGGCTATTTCTAAGTATTCCATAGATGTATCGGAAAGATTGCAGAGAGTTTTGCCCATACCCACTATTTGCGAACCTTGTCCAGAAAAGATAAACGCCTTCATTGTAATTATTTATAGGTTTTTCGAAATTGTACTATTCTCCATAATATTCTACATAGATATTCTCTGTTTCGGTCAGTTTTACACAATGTAAAATTGAGCCAGTTGCTTCAATATCTGAAGCCAATTGCTGCCATATTGCTTGAGCAAAATTCTCAGTAGAAGGAATCACACCTCGTAAAAAATCTACATCCAAGTTGAGATTTCGGTGATCCACTTTTTCGATAACGCGTTTTTGTATGATGCTACTCAGCGTTTTCACATTGATAATAAAACCAGTATCAGGGTTCGGTTTTCCTTTCACTGTCACATACAAATGATAGTTGTGACCATGCCAATTTTCATTCGCACATTTGCCAAAAACTTCTTCATTCTTTGCATCATCCCACTTGGGATTGTACAGTTTATGTGCCGAATTGAACCGTTCCCTTCTCGTCAAATAAACCATAGTATTGATTCTTTGTGCAAAGATAGTAATATTCAGTCCGAAATAATTGCTATGTTGTGTAATTATCGCCTGTTTTCATTTGTTTTAATATGAAAACAGGCGAACAAATTTGACTTCAATGAGCTTGAAAATAAATTTCTTATAAAGAATTGAACCATGAAAATCTTATTCGTATCTGCTACTTACCTCGAAATCGCTCCTTTCCTTCAATTTTTGGGAATAACACAAAAAAAGGAACAAAATTTTTATGAACTGCAATATGGTGACTTCCAAATAGATGTACTCATTACAGGTGTAGGCATTGTCCATACAACTTTTCAACTTGGACGTTTGTTGCTTCAGAAATCGTACAAACTGGCTATCAATGTGGGCATAGCAGGGAGTTTTAATCACCAAATCAAAACTGGACAGGTATTTAGAGTTCAGTCAGAGGTTTTTGGAGATATGGGCGCAGAAGACAACGAGGTATTTATTCCATTGAATGATATGGATTTTTTTGATAAAAATCAGTTTCCTTACCAAAATGGAAGGTTGTTTAGTTCTCACAATCCACTTTTTTCAATTCTGCAAAATTTAAAAACGGTTTCGGCTATTACGGTCAACCGAGTTTCAGGGAAAAAAAGTTCAATCGAAGAAGCAAAGAAACTTTTTAATCCCGATATTGAGAGCATGGAAGGTGCGGCATTTTTTTACTGCTGTATGATGTCTAACCAACCTTTTATTGAACTGCGAGCAATTTCGAATTATGTTGAAGTTCGAAATAAGTCGAACTGGCAGATTTCACTAGCCGTCGAAAACCTAAACCAACTTTTGATTGAGATGGTGAATGGTTGAATTTTAAATAAATTGAAAATCAGTTAGTTGTCGAAGTTTTTAGGTTGGGCTATTTTTGTCTAATTACTTTAGAAACCATCAACCACAGCTATCAACACAAACACAATTACCAACACAAACACAATTTTATAAAAAAATCAAACT
>JBMYXW010000705.1:0-2494 GCA_049608825.1 Chitinophagales bacterium | reverse complement strand
CAACAACGAACTTATAGACAAGTTGGCAAATCTTGCCAAACTCAATTTTGACGATACTGCGAAAGAAGCGATTCGTGGGGATTTGGAAAAGGCATTGACCTTTTTTGAGAAAATCAGTGAATTGGATACTGAAAACGTCGAGCCTTTGATTTATATGAATGAAGAGGTAAATGTATTTCGGAAGGATGAAGCTAAGACTTTGATTAGTCGAGCAGAAGGCTTGAAGAATGCGCCTTTGCAGGATGGGGAGTTTATTAAGGTGCCGAAGGTGATTGAGAAGTGAAAAGTAAATGCAAAAAAGAATCTTTTGGGTTTTGAAGATAGATTAAAATAAAACAAATTATTGAAATATTACAATAAATTAGCAATTGAATATATTGAGGAGTATTCTAAGATAGGCTTGATTGAACAGCCTAAATTAAATCTTCTCTAACACAAACTTTTTTAAAAAAAGTTTTTTCTCATCTCAAATGAGTAACACTTAAAAAAATTAGGAGGTTATTTTATTGGCATCCCTGAGAATTTATTTTATTCGTTTTTATTGAAGGCTTCAATAGAAATACAAACAGGGCTTTCAGTCGAAACCGAAAGCCCTGTTTGTTTTGAGGAGATTTTTAAATGAAGCTTATTTAAGTGTGGTTGACATTATGGATGGTAATTTAATCATATACGTTTCATCACTCTCTCAAGGTAATGTTCTCCAATCCCAAAAAACGTTTTCGCCTCTGTAATTTTCTTCAAAATCGCTGTTTTATTGACATTTGAATTTTGCTTTTTAACTCCAACCACCAACACGTTCTTAGGCGTATGGGCATCCGAAACAAACTCAAATACTTTGGTCGAATAACCAAAATAATTCAGTATCAAAGCCCGAATCCCATCCGTCACCATCTCCGCTTGTCGTTCCAAAAAGATGCCGTATTGGGTCAAAAAATCGACCTCGTTTTTGGCTTTGGTTTTTTCCATTTCCCGCCGAATCTGCTTGTGACAACAAGGCGCAACGACAATCAAATCGGCATCCCCTTCGATTCCTTTTATAATCGCATCATCCGTAGCCGTATCACAAGCATGAAGCGCAATCAATACATCAATCGAAGGATTTACATACTCTTCAATCGTTCCTTCCACAAATTGCAGTTCACTAAAATTCGCATCTCCTGCAATACCATTGCACAAATCCACCAAATCTTTGCGAAACTCAACGCCTGTCACCTGTGCCTTTTTCTTCAAAACATTATTTAGGTAATCATACAAAGCAAAGGTCAAATAGCCTTTTCCTGCGCCCATATCGACCACATTGATTTGTTTCTTTTGCGGCAGTTCCTTCAATAAACTACTCAAAATTTCGATGTAGTGATTGATTTGACGGTATTTATTTTGAGCAGCTTTATAGATTTTGCCATTGGCATCGGTGATTCTAAGGGCTTGAAGGTAAGGCTGATTTGAAGCTTCAATTTTTCGATTTTTTTGGCGGTCGTGAGCCAAAGAGGGTAGGGTAGAAGCGGTGGGCTTTTGTTTTCTCAATGCCCATTTGCCCTTGTTATTGCAGGTCAATTGCAGGTCAAATTCTAAGGTGAAAAGGGTCATTACCCGAAAACCCTTGAAAGCGACCATCTCACCAAGCTTTTCTACTCCTTCTTCAAAAGTGTAGTTTTTTACCATATCCCTTGTTTTGAAGCGATAGGTAAAACTCAATTTGTCTTTTCGTTTGATGAGGGTTCGCTTGATTCGGATATTCTTTAGGTCAGGTTCTTCGCCTTTGTAGTTGCCTAAGGAGAGTTTGACAAAGGTGTTGTTGAAGAGGCTTATTAGGATAGAGGACAGTATTTCTTCAAGTTGTGGGTTGGTCATAAATTGTTGTTTCTTTTTTTGCTCAAAAACTCTGGATAACCAAAAGAATCGAATTCCTCCAAAACAGAAAAATCCAATTTTAAATACTGTATTGCTGCCAAAAAGTTGTCTCGGCTGTCGTTTTTAGTTCCAAAAGCTTCAATGCCAAAGGTATAAACAATCTCTCTGTTTGAGCCTATTTTTAGCTCGGTAAATTCGACTCCACACCCTTCGTCCAAAAAATCCTTGTCAGTGAAATGCACTTCATCAAAGTTCCATATTTCATACTTTTTCTTGAAGCGTTTCTTTTCAATCGCTATCCAGTCTTCTAATAGTTGAGGATCAATTGTATTGAGAATGTTTTGTTCTTCTTTCGTACTCCATTTTTGCCAATGTTCAATGAGTCCATATTTTTGAAGCTCATCTTCCCGATATTTAACCTTGATTTCGTGGTTTCCCTGTCGTATTTTTACGCCTGTATTCAACGAATCGGTTTGAAGGTAATAATCTATTCGGTCGGATTCTCTGATACCTTCGCCGACTTGTGGCAGGCTTTGGTAAATGTTCCACAATTCTTCTTTGGAGGAGGAGAACCAACGTATTTCAGTGCTTTTGAAGGGCATGGTTTAAGGGATTTCGGGTTACTGAATACCAAGGATTTCAA
>JBMYXW010000704.1:0-2499 GCA_049608825.1 Chitinophagales bacterium | reverse complement strand
TGGATTTAAGATGTATGATTACATGATTTTTGAAGTATGATTTTATAAACACGAAGGAACTAAGACACCAAGTTTCACGAAGGCATTTGGATAGATACAGACGTTTTGGTAAAACGTCTCTACAAATACAATTATCAACCCAAACACCTAAACCCAATTATCAACACAAACACAAACACAAACACATAAAAACAAAAAAATGCAAAACTTCCAAGACATAGATTTCAATCTCACTTTCAACAACTTCAATCCCGACGACATCCAAACCGATGAAACCATCAATGCCGTATTTGTGGTCGATGTTTCACCCTCCATACATAGCTATGTCAAAGACCTCAACCACGCCTTCAATGACTTTGTCGCCTCCATGCAACAATCCCATGTAGCCGACCATTTGTTGGTATCCGTTTTGGAGTTCAACGAGAAGGTGAGTGTCCGAACAGGTTTTCAGCCTATCCTCCAAGTACCCAATATTCAGTTCAAACCAAGTGGCGGAGGAACAGCCTTGTACGATGCGACTTTGCAGGGATTGAAGCAAGCGACCGACTACCGAGAAAATTTGGAGGCATCAGGAGTAACCACCAAAACCTTGCTATTTGTCATTACCGATGGAGCAGACAACAGTTCTAAGATTCAAGCAAGTAGGGTCAAAACCGAACTCAACAAGATTTTATCCAAAGAGCAAAATGTGTTCTCGTTCACCACCATTTTGTTTGGAGTCGGTCATTCGTCCAGCTTTGCAAAAGCACAGCAAGACATGGGAATCCAACACCTCGCCAAAGTCGGAACATCGGGTGCTGAAATCAAAAAAATGATTGGTTTCATCAGTCAATCCATTTCCAGTGCTTCAAATGGACAAAATATTGTATTTTAGCTTATGCAAACATACACTATTCTTCAAAGAGGACACCAACACAAGCATTTTTGTGAAGACTTTCTGCTACAAACTTCAATAGGTGAAGAATGGCAAATAGCCGTTGTAGCCGATGGTTGTTCGGGTGGAAAAGACTCTCATTTTGCTTCAACATTGAGCTGCAAACTCATGCGAAAAGTAGCTGAAAAAGAAGAGTTTGTACAAAAAGATTTTAATGCCAAATCTTTGGGGATTTCACTCTTACTGCAATTTATGAAGGAATTGAAGCAGACCCAACTACAATTGGATTTAAGCACAGAAGAACTGCTATCCACGCTTTTATTGATGGTTTATAACAAAAGACAAGCATGGGTAAGCGTATTGGGTGATGGGGTAGTGGCAATAGATGAAAGGATTCACATCATTGACCAAAACAATACACCTGATTATCCTGCTTATCATGTAAAGGAAGAGGGAGAAATCTTGAAAAAATACTTGACTAAAAACAGTTTCAAAGTACAAAATCCTAAAGAATTGGTGATTGCTACGGATGGGATTTTGAGCTTTGTGAGTAATCAAGGGGCTTCAAGGCCCGATTCTGATTGGATAAACGACTACCTGCTTTGCGATAGACAGTTCGCCCAACATTCAACGATGCTCAACCGAAAATGCAATATTTTGCGTACCAAATATCGTCTGGTGAATATGGACGATTTGGCGATTGTGAGATACTGCAATAAGTAGGACGGAATTTATTCCGTTCAATCCAATACAGTGTTTTGTTCGGGCTAAAGTCCGAACTACTTAAATCATTCGATATGAAAGCAATAACCCAAAACAATACATCCATTACCTTATCCGACCAAAATGAAATCCATCGTGGAGGGGAAGGGCAAATACTCTTGATTCCAGAATTGCGGCATCAAGTCGCCAAAATTTACCACAATCCAAATGCGACCATAACTTTGCAGCAAATCCAAGCCTTGAAAGTATTGGACAAACAGTATTTTGTCAAACCTTTGCAGGTCATTCAAGATGCTTCAACATCTACAATCATTGGCTTTACGATGGATTACCTCGGCAAAGATTTTTTCCCTTTAGCCTCACTTTTCAGCGCACCCTTTTGTCAAAGAAAGCAGATAAACGAAGCGGCAAAATGGAAAATTGCCCATCAGATTCAAGCCGCAATCACACAAGCGCATCAACATCAAATTGTGATTGGAGATTTGAGTGGATTGAATATTTTGGTGAACGACAAGGGTGTAGTGAAATTCATCGATGTAGATGCCTACCAAACTCCAATACAGCCGCATTCTGCTGTATTATACGATGAAATCCGAGACCATTATTATCAAGGAAAAGTTTCGCAAGACAGTGACCACTTTGCATTTGCGGTGATTTTGTTTCAGTTATTGGCGTACATACATCCCTTCAAAGGTATTCACTCGACCTACAAAACTTTGGCAGACAGAATGATTCACCAAATTCCTGTCTTTGCAAAGGATGCTCGACTGAAAACGCCCAAGTGTTATCGCCCGATAGCCAACCCGATTTTACAACAACAATTTGAAGCTATTTTTATGAACGGACACCGTGCGCCCCTGCAATTGTCGAAAACGACTCCGACAATTCAACAAATTTTGCCC
>JBMYXW010000703.1:0-2501 GCA_049608825.1 Chitinophagales bacterium | reverse complement strand
CCATTCATAGTGCATCAAATTGTTCAATTGTCTCAATGCCCACTGTTCTTTTTGAATGTATTCATCTAAGCGTTTTTCAAAATTGTCGACATCTATTTTTCGGATATAGAGCAGTTTCAAGCGTTTGTATATCAACAGACAATGCTCAAACGATTCTTTCTTTTCGGCATATTTTGCCGCTTTTTGAAGTAGTTTGAGAGATTGGTGAAACAAACCTTTTTCATTTAGCACTTCACTTTTGTCTATCAATTCACCAATTTGTTGATTCGTATTTTTACCTGCATGAAATGCCCACAAACTATCCAAAACCAAATTGTACAAGTAATTTTTCATCACATGAAACTGCTTGACAAACTTCTCTTTTTTGAACTTTTCCTTCAGTGCATCTTCATCGTAATCATCTTGACTATCAATTGCGTCAAATACTCTTCGGTATTGGTTTTCCTCTCCTTTGTATTTGGAAGAGTGAAGCTTGAAGTAACGTTTTTCGGGTTTGTTGAGCGATTTGATGAGGTCAAAAAGTTGAGTCGAAACAGCCATTGAAGTTTTGTTGTTGTGTTTGAGTATTTGTGTTGAGAACAATTCGCAAATTGTTACCGTTTCAACTGTCGGCAAAATTTTCACCTCTTTCATTGAAGCAAGCAAATAACGGAAGCTTTGACAACGGTTGCAAACCTTGTTAACAGTTGAAGTGGTAAACATATACAAAATAGTAAAAAATCCCTATTTTCGCCCTCATTCTCAATTACCCATTTTAAAATTCTCAATTATCAAAATGTACATTCTCGCTTCCAAATCTCCCCGCCGTCAACAACTTCTCAAAGAAGCAGGTTTAGATTTCCGAATCATCACCCAATCCACTGATGAAAGTTACGACCCGGCTTTAAGCACACAAGAAATCGTTTCTCATATTGCTCTTCAAAAAGCCAAAGCAGTTTTTTCACAAATTGAAGATGATGAAGTAATTATTGGAGCAGACACCATTGTTTGTTTGGGAAACACCATCTATGGAAAGCCCAAGGATGCGGAAGATGCTTTTCGCATTATACGAGAATTGAGCGGAAAAGCGCATGAGGTAATGACAGGGGTTTGTTTACTCTCAAAAGAAAAAGAACACACTTTTGTGGAAACTACCAAGGTCTTTTTTGGAGAACTAACCGATGCACAAATTCACCACTATATACAAAAATACCAGCCCTATGATAAGGCTGGTGCTTATGCCATTCAAGAATGGATTGGATTGGTGGGTATTGAAGGGATTGAAGGAGACTACTTCAATGTTGTGGGTCTGCCTGTGTATCGGCTTTGTCAAGAGTTGAAGAATTTTTGATTGTTTATAAAGCCAAAGCTCCATATTTTACTCTACTTCAAAATTAACTGTTATACCATTTTGAGCAAATAAATTATTTCGCAAAGCTTTCAATATACGAATAATTTCAAATATGTCTTTCCCACTTGCAGAATAGTCTCTGCTCACAGCATATTCTTTTCCTTCCAATACCATAAAAAACCAGTTTCTTCCCACTACATAGCAACCGTAAATTGGTTGGTCATTGTCATTGACCTCTTGCCCTATCAACATTGCAGCCAAGTTTTGACCAATTGGGTCGCCACTACTGTCCAACTCTCTTTTAAATTCTTGAAAAGCAAAATAAGGTTTTTCAGGAGCCAAATAACCACTTGCAATAATACCATCAGGCTTACCCATCAATAGATAATCTCCAATGTTACTCGAAATAGGACGCTGTGCAAACCAGTTAATTTGGTTTAAAACGGTGAAGTCAATAGATGCGAAAATTGGTCCAATGAAATTTAAAGACAATTCTTGTTCATTCCAAGCATCAATGTTTTCCAGTAAGCGACCTTGATAATGTGTGGCAATAATTTTTTCTACATGATTGAGTTCTGGTAAATTGTTCAACCATTGTGTCAAACTCTCCATTTTCATAACTTTTCGCAAACCAAAAATTTGGTACATGGTGAGTTGCGACATGTTATTTAAATACAGTTTTTTCGGTTCTTTACTCATTGTTTTGCCTTTTCTTTAAAGATACAATTTTCCAATGAAAAAACAGCAATAACCAAGTCAATCACTCACCTCCAAAGCATCTATAGAATCAGCCGAAGGCAAGAACCTACTAAGCTTCCAAAGCATCAAAGCCCTTAATCTTGCCTACATTTGCCTTACTCACCACTTCAAGGTCTATCTTCCGAGAATCCAAATCGGCTTTGACCACAACGACTTTCACTTCGCCACCTAATTGGTATTTTTTACCTGTATTGTAGCCCACGATGGCATGTTGTGTATCTTCAAAAGAGTAATGATCGTCCATCAAGGTGTTGATATGCACCAAACCTTCACACATATTTTCTTTCATTTCCACAAAAATACCAAACTTCACCACACCCGAAATCACGCCTTCATACACCTCACCAATACGGCTACTCATGTATTCGACTTGCTTGTATTTGGTTGAAGCACGCTCGGCTGTCACCGCTTT